>NZ_JBHYIQ010000036.1:0-7439 GCF_042739895.1 Amycolatopsis sp. NPDC059021 | reverse complement strand
TATACTCCCCTTCCTTTCGCTTGTTCTTTTTGTATTTTTTGGTGTGGGGCGCGGTCGTTGTCGCGCTGCCCCCCCCCCCCCCCCCCACGCCTCGCACAATTCATCGGAACAGGAAACTTATTCCATGCAGCCGATGGGGCACTGCGTGATGCAGCTGACGCAGGTGCAGCTGCGGCAGGTGAACTTGGTGCAGATCCTCGTACACGGAATGCTGCACGGAATTGTCGGGAAGTCCGGGTCCGCCCCGTTCACGCCAGGGGTGGCGACCCGCACATCCAGGTCGAATGGGTTGTCGGCGCTCATTTCAGTTCACTTTCTCCCGATGGACGCTCACCGAGGATCACGGCAAGCGGGAGCCGCACGAGGCGGGGACACAGAGCAACGAGAGATCAGCACGTCCTCCCCCCTGGCGGCGGATCCATGCTGACACGGATGCCACGCAGTTCCTATTGGCGTCGACGCCAATCCTGTGCACACCCGGCTCGGGCACCGATAGCACGCGACCGACATCCGCCACCCCCAGTCGTCCGCAGGTGACGCCGCACCACCGAGATGGCCAAACGCGCGCCTGTCACCCTCATGCGTGAATACTCAGGGCAAGCAACTGTTTCACCCAAGGAGGATGTCACCCGATCGAATGACGACGTCGCTCTGATGCAGCAGAGCCGAGAAGTGCCGTGTACCAATGCGTCAGGTTTTCCCCAACCAGTCTCACAACCGGCGTATGCTGACGACACGTCGCACCGGGGGACACAATACTGTGCCGTAGGCGGGGAGGTCTACAGTGTTCATGGAGCGGGAGACTCCTCCGTGGCTGAGGAATCCGGAAACAATCAATCAGCTGACACCTCGTGAGAGACAGGTTTTCCTGCTGCTCGCCGACGGGAATTCGAATCAGGAACTCGCTGATCGATTACGCGTCAGCGAACGCACGATACGAGCGCATTTAGGGCAAATAATGGTAAAGCTCGAGTTCAGATCCAGGCTCTGCGCCTGTCTCTCGTCCTACGTTTATCAACACCACTTCGGCACCGGGAACACCACGAACCCGACTGCCGCGCGCTGAGACCCCGCGGCGACAGCGGGCCGGACCCACCGCGGCGACGTCTCGAACGACGCGAAGCGGACGCTCACGCCCGCACGGCACATTCGAGACACGGCCATCGGAGCCCCGCACACACGGAGCGGCCCTGAGCGGCGCTGAGGACGTTCAGGGCTGCTACGGAAACAGGGAGCCGGCAAGGGGGCTCGAACCCCTGACCTTCTGTTTACAAGACAGATGCTCTACCAACTGAGCTATACCGGCCGGCGCCGCCCGGCCCGCGCCGGGGAGCACGCCCAGTATATCGGTGGACCGGTCGGCCGACCGGGGCGGCCGCCGGATGACCACCCCGGCCTTCGACGACGGCACGGTGCGTGAACCCCGGCAGCCGGTGCGTCCGTACGGGTGATCGTCTTGACTCTTCACTCTGGTCCGGCACTGCCAAGGCCGCAGCAAGATCCCCTGGTCAAAGCGATCTTCCGGACCGAAAACAAGCCGCCGGAAGAGCCGTCGCGGATGATCTTCCCCGAACGTGGTGGACGCCACTTCCTGATCCATGCAACGGTCGGGGCAGGCCCGTCGATGGTCCCCCGGGAAACCCGATGAGCACGAGAGGAGGTGGCTGACGCATGAGTGTCAACGGCCGCGCCGAAGAGGACACCGAGACGACAACGCACACCACGCAGTGGCCGATCCTGGAACCACCGCGGCAGCGTGACGGCAAGCAGCGTTCCAACAGGAAGAGCGCCAACCGGACGCATCGGCCACTGCTGCGCCGACGCGCCTGGCACATCCTCGAAGCGCCCACCGCGGAACAGCCCGCGGTCGATTCCGACGAAGCGATCGGCCCCGCACTGCCGGACGACGCGACGGTCAACTTCGTGCTCGACCTCGCGTTGCGTATCGGTGAGGTCCAGATGGCCAGCGGCGCGGGCGCCTCGGACGTCACCGCGACGATCCTGGCGCTCACCTCCGCGCTCGGCCTCCCGCACTGCGAGGTCGACGTCATCTTCACGTCGATCACCGTGACGTGCCATCGCGGCACCGAACTCGAGCCGGTGACGGCGCTGCGCGTGGTCCGGTCCCGCAGTCTCGACTACACCCGCCTGACCGACGTCGAGATCCTGGTCCGCAAGATCGTCCGCGGGCACGTCGGCGCGGAGCAGGCCCAGGCCGAGCTGCGCCGCATCACCTCGGCGCCGCACCCGTACCCGCGCTGGGTCGCCACGCTCGCTTGGGGCGGGCTGGCCGGGTTCATCACGCTGATCATCGGCGGCGGCATCGACATCGCGCTGGTGGCGGTGGTGATCAGCGCCGCGATCGACCGGATCGGCAGGCTGCTCAACCGGTACTCGCTGCCGTTCTTCTTCCAGCAGGTGGTCGGCGGCCTGTTCGCGACGCTGTCCGCGATGGCGATCGTCAACACCAAGATCCTCACCACCGATCAGCCGACGCTGGTGGTGGCGGCCGCGGTCACCGTGCTGTTGTCCGGATTGTCGACGGTGTCCGCGGTGCAGGACGCGATCACCGGCTTCAACGTCACCGCCGCGGGGCGCACGATGGAGACGGCGCTGATGACCGCCGGGCTGATCACCGGCGTCGTGCTCGCGCTGCGGATCGCGGTCATGCTCGAGATGCCGCGCACCCCGCTGCCCGAGGTCGTCAGCTCGACCCCGCAGCATCTGCCGGTGATCGTCGTCGGCGGCGCCGGGGCGGCCGCGTGCTTCGCGCTCGCGTCGTACTCGACGATCCGCGCGATGTTCGTCGCCGCGGCGGCGGGCGCGATCGGGGCGGTCGTGTACGGCGCGCTCATGCTGACGAAGTTCGACGCGGTGAGCTCGTCCGCCATCGCGGCGACGCTGGTCGGTTTCTGCGGCGGTGTTATGGCCAGGCGGCTGCGGGTTACCCCACTCGTGGTGGCCGTGTCCGGGATCACCCCGCTACTTCCCGGGCTGTCGACCTATCGTGGGCTGTACCAGCTCGGCGTCGAACCGGGCGGCAACATCTCGACGCTGATGACGGCCGTCGCGATCGGTCTCGCCCTGGCAGCGGGCGTTGTCCTCGGCGAGTATCTCGCGCAGCCGGTGCGCACCGGGCTGGGCAGGCTGGAACGCCGGCTCGCCGGTCCGCGGATGGCGGGGCCGCTCGAACCGGCGGAGAGGCGCCTGGAGTAACCCTTCGATCACCGGCTGGTCACCTGGCTCGCGATAGGGTTTCCCCCGGGCCGCGACCCGGGAAACGAGGGAGCAGCTGTGTCGGACGAGGCATTCTCCAACGAGGCACTGGCAGACCAGGGCACGAAGAACTCCGCGGATTTCGTGGTGGTGGCCAACCGGCTGCCGGTCGACCTGGAACGCACCGCGGACGGCGGGCAGCGGTGGACGGCGAGCCCCGGCGGGCTCGTCTCCGCGCTGGAACCGTTCCTGCGTTCCCGCAAGGGGGCCTGGGTCGGCTGGCCCGGCGTCCCGGACGTCGACGTCGAGGAGTTCGACGACGACGGGCTCGTACTGCACCCGGTGTCGCTGACCTCGGCGGAGGTCCGCGACTACTACGAGGGTTTCTCCAACGCCACACTGTGGCCGCTCTACCACGACGTCGTGGAGCGCCCGGTCTTCGACCGCGCGTGGTGGAACAGCTACGTCAAGGTCAACCAGCGCTTCGCGCGCGCCAGCGCCGAAGTCGCCGCGCAGGGCGCGACGGTGTGGATCCAGGACTATCAGCTGCAGCTGGTGCCCGCGATGCTCCGCGAGCTGCGGCCGGATCTGCGGATCGGGTTCTTCCTGCACATCCCGTTCCCGCCGGTCGAGTTGTTCATGCAGATGCCGTGGCGCGCCCCGATCGTGCGCGGCCTGACCGGCGCGGACCTGGTCGGGTTCCATCGTCCGGGTGGCGCGCAGAACTTCCTGTGGCTGTGCCGTCAGCTGATCGGGCTCGAATCGACGCGGGGCGCGGTCGGCATCCGCACCCGGCCGGGCACCATGCAGGTCGGTGACCGGACCGTCCGGGTCGGCGCGTTCCCGATCTCCATCGACGCGAACGGCCTGGACACGCTGGCCCGCACGAAGGGAGTCGCCGACCGCGCCGCGCAGCTGCGCCGCGACCTCGGCAATCCGAAGACCGTGCTGCTCGGCGTCGACCGGCTCGACTACACGAAGGGCATCGACCTGCGCTTGCAGGCGTTGCACGAGCTGTTGCACGAAGGCAGGCTCCGCCCGGAGGACGTCACGTTCGTGCAGCTCGCGACGCCGAGCCGCGAGCGGGTCGAGCACTATCAGCGCATGCGCGGCGAGATCGAGCAGATGGTCGGGCGCATCAACGGCGAGTTCGCGCGGGTGGGCCACCCGGTCGTGCACTATCTGCACCAATCGGTGGATCGCACCGAACTGGCCGCGTTCTTCTCCGCCGCCGATGTCATGGTCGTGACACCCCTGCGTGACGGGATGAACCTGGTGTGCAAGGAGTACGTCGCGTGTAGACACGATCTCGGCGGATCGCTGGTGCTCTCGGAATTCGCGGGCGCGGCGGCCGAGCTCAGCAGTGCGTTCCTGGTCAACCCTCATGATCTGGACGGGGTGAAGGACGCTTTGGTGGCTGCCATTACGCTCGACCCCGCCGAGGGCCGTCGTCGGATGCGCGCCATGCGTCGCCAGGTCCTCACCCATGACGTCGATCGGTGGGCGCGCTCGTTCTTGCAGGCGTTGGGTGCCGAACCGGTCGACTAGACCGATCCCCATACCCCCTGAGCTCTCCAGGAGGAGTGTTGACCGCCGAGGCACTGCCCGCCGAGCTACGGCGCGCGATCGTGCAGATCGCCCGTACTCCGCGCCTGCTGGTCGCCTGCGACTACGACGGCACGCTGGCTCCGATCACGGCCAATCCGGACGAAGCCCGGCCGCTGCCCGAATCGGTAGGCGCATTGAGGTCCCTCGCGGGCCTGCACGAGACCACCACCGCGGTGATTTCCGGCCGCGCCCTGCGCGACCTCGCGACACTGTCGCGCCTGCCCGCCGAGGTGAATCTCGTCGGCAGCCACGGGTCCGAGTTCGACATCGGGTTCATACACGCGCTCGACGCGAAGGCCCGCGAACTGCACCGCAGGCTCGAAGCCGAGCTGGAACAGCTGGTGCTGGACGTGCCGGGGGTGTCGCTGGAGGTCAAGCCGGCGAGCATCGCCGTGCACGTCCGCCGCGCCGAGCACGAGGCGGGCCGCCGGGTACTAGCATCGGTACACAATGGACCGTCCACATGGGAGGGTGTCTCGACCACGGACGGCAAGGAGGTGGTCGAGCTCGCGGTGGTCCAGACCGACAAGGGACACGCGCTCGACATCCTGCGGCACCAGGTCGGGGCGACGGCGGCGATCTTCCTCGGGGACGACGTCACGGACGAGAAAGCCTTTGCCCGGCTGTCCGGACCAGACCTCGGCATCAAGGTCGGCGACGGGGAAACCCTTGCACAGTACCGGGTTCCGGACACGGTCGACGTCGCGATGGTGCTGGCGTTCCTGCTGGAGGAACGGCGGAACTGGCTGTACGGCGAATCTGCGCCGCCGATCGAGCGACTGTCCATGTTGGCCAATGAGCGTTCGGTCGCGCTGCTGACTCCGGACGCGAAGCTGACCTGGCTGTGCCACCCCGGCCCGGACGCACCCGCGGTGTTCGCCGATCTGCTCGGCAGCGAGAGCGCGGGTCATTTCTCCATCAAGCCGCACCGCAACGGTCTTCCGCTCGGCCAGCGTTATCTGCCGAACACGATGACCGTCGAGACGCGCTGGTCGCGCCTGCTCGTCACCGACTACCTCGAGCCGGAGAGCGCTCCACATCGGACGGACCTCGTCCGGGTGATCTCCGGCGAGGCCGCGGCCGACGTCGTGTTCGCGCCGCGCCCCGAGTTCGGCGGCGTGCCGGTCACACTGACCAAGGTCGACGGCGGCCTGCGCGTGCTCGGCACGTCGGAGCCGTTCGCGCTGCGCTCGCCGGGTGTCGAGTGGACGATCACCTCGGACGGTCTGCACGACACCGCGACGGCGCTGGTGCAGCCGACAGCCGACGCGCCGGTGGTGCTGGAACTGCGGTGTGGCACCAGGGACACCCGTCCGCATGAACTGTCCGAAGTGGAGCGTCGCGATCGCGCGGGCCGGTACTGGAGCGACTGGGCGACCAAACTGCGGCTGCCCAGCGTGCAGACCGACCTCGTGCTGCGTTCGGCGCTGACACTGCGCGGGCTGTGCAACACCGACAGCGGCGGCGTGCTGGCGGCGGCGACGTCGTCGCTGCCCGAGGAGATCGGCGGCGTCCGGAACTGGGACTACCGCTACTGCTGGATCCGCGACGCGGCGATGACCGTGCGCGAGCTGGTGCACCTCGGCTCGATCGAGGAGGCGGAGGGCTACCTGCGCTGGCTGCACGGCGTTCTGTCCACTTTGGCCGGACCGGAGCGGTTGCACCCGCTGTATACGTTGTCGGGCAGCGTGATCGGCGCCGAAGCGGTGATCGAATCACTGCCGGGCTACTCGGGCTCGCGGCCGGTGCGCGTCGGCAACCTGGCGAACCACCAGGTGCAGCTGGACGTCTTCGGTCCGGTGGTCGAACTGGTCGGCACCCTCGCCGAGGCGCGGGGCGAACTGCGCGACGAGGACTGGCAGATGGTGCGCGCGATGGCCGAGGCCGTCACGCGGCGCTGGAACGAGGCCGACCACGGCATCTGGGAAGAGCGGCACGTGCCGCGGCACCGGGTGTACTCGCGCGTCATGTGCTGGGTGACGATCGACCGCGCGGTGAAACTGGGCGAGAAGTACGGCCGCGGGATTCCCGGTGGCTGGCCCGCGCTGCGCGACCAGATCGCCGCCGACGTGCTGGAGCACGGCTGGAACGACGAGGTCCAGGCGTTCACCACCGCCTACGACGGCACGGATCTCGACGCGGCCTCGCTGTTCGTCGGCCTGACCGGCCTGATCGACCCGTCGGACCAGCGTTTCCAGCAGACGGTGACCGCGATCGAGGCGGAGCTGCGCAGTGGGTCCACTGTGTACCGTTACCGCCGCGACGACGGCCTGCCGGGCGGCGAAGGCGGCTTCCACATCTGTGCGGCCTGGCTGATCGAGGCGTACCTGCTCACCGGCAGGCGCACCGAGGCGCAGGAACTGTTCGACCAGATCGTGGCGGCGGCGGGCCCGACCGGCCTGCTCCCCGAGCAGTACGACCCGATCGCGGAACGCTCGCTGGGCAACCACCCGCAGGCGTACTCGCACCTGGGCCTGATCCGCTGCGCGAACCTCCTCGCCGAACACCCCGCCTGATTCCTCGCGTTCGTTCCGTGAAGGCCTCCCATAAACCCCACAGCGCCCGGTAGGAGGGCGTCTAAAACATACCGTACCCGGAGACCCGGCACGACAAGG
>NZ_JBHYIQ010000035.1:0-85364 GCF_042739895.1 Amycolatopsis sp. NPDC059021 | reverse complement strand
GCCGGCGAAGTCCTGGCCCGTCACGACGAGGTACTGGCCCGCGGCATTGGCGGGCTGCAGCACAAGCCCCGCCGGAAGGGCGAGGACGGTGGTGACCGCGCAGGTGGAACCGGAGAACCGCAGGGTGAAACCGGTGAGGCTCACGGGGGCGGTGCTGATGTTGCGCAGTTCGAGGAACTCGTCCTTCTCGCCGGTCGCGCCCGAGGGGGCCACCTCGTTGACCACCACCGTGGTCGACACTTGGGGAGCGAGGCCCCGTGCTTCCGACGGGGCGGCGGTGACGGTCGGCACCGTGAGCGCGGCGAATACCCCGGTGACGAGACGGCTCAGCATGGCGTCGTTTCCTCTGGTCGTGAGTCAAGTGGTGTTTTCCATGCTGGGTCGGGAAAACCACGCTCACAAGGGGCCAGCCAGTCGTCGGCGGGCACACCACCGGTGTTCCAAGGTCCACTATGGACACCCTAGGTGGGGTGCGGCGGACCGATCGTCGGCCACTCGGGCGCGGTGACCGATCCGGTCCAGGGCCGAACTACCTCACGCGAGGGGTCCTCTGCCGGTGGCCGGTGACATTCGGCCCTTCCGGCCGTGGCTGCCCGGCGTAGATCGTGGAGGGGATGGAACAAGGAGGTCCTGATGCGAGAAAGGCGTGACGCCACGGCACGGGACATCGAAGGCGTGACGGCGGAATCCGCGCGGTCGCGGGAATGACCACGGCCCCAGAGAAGGAGTTCGAGATGACCCATCAGCATCCGGTGCGTTCGGTGATGAAGACGAATGTCGCGACCGTGCACCCGGAAACTCCGTTCAAGGCGGCGGCCGCCCTGCTCGCGGCCTGGGGCGTCAGCGGCGCGCCCGTGGTGGACAACGAAGGCGTGGTCGTCGGCGTCGTTTCGCAGGGCGATCTGCTGGAGCGCAAGGCGGGCCGGGTACGGCGGCGCCGGCTCCACCGCAAGGCGACCGGGCAGTTCGTGGCCGACCTGATGACCACGCCCGCGATCACGGTCGAGCAGGAGGCCGACGTGTCGCGGGCCGCGCGGCTGCTGGAGGAGCACCGGATCCACCGGCTGCCGGTCGTGGACTCCGCCGGCAAGCTCGCCGGCTTGGTCACCCGAGGGGATCTGCTGCGGATTTTCCTGCGGCCGGACACCGAAATCCGGGCGGAGATCCGCGAAGAGGTGATCGAGCGCGTGATGTGCGTCGATCCGCGGGATCTGTTCGTGTCGGTGCACAACGGCGTCGTCACGCTGAAGGGGCAGCTGGAACGGGCCAGTCTCGTCACGATGATGCTCGAGTTCGCCCGCCGGGTCGACGGTGTTGTCGAGGTGCGGAACGAGCTGACCGCGAAGCTGGACGACGCCCGGCTCGGCGAAGGCGCGGCGGCGCAGGGCAGCGTCGGGGTGTTCGGGGCGATGCTGAAGAAATGATCGTGTGGCCGAGGCAGGCCACACTCCGTGGGGTCGCGCGGCGCCGGGTGGTCAGTGGCGCAGCCGGACGGTGCCCTCCGCGATCCCTTCGGCGATAGCGCGCTTCCCACCCGCTTCGTCGAGCAGTTCGGCGACCGGCCGGTCCAGCCTGGCCGCTGCCGATTCGACGTCGATGACGACCGCTTCCAGCAGTTCCTCGGTGAGGTCGGACAAGGCTCGTCCGATCGCCAGGTAGGTCCCGACCTGCGCCACCTCTTCAGTGTCCCGAACGTCGTGGGCGAGCCCTACCCCGCAGAACTCGTGGTTGTCCGGGCTCTTGAGGAGGATGTGGGCACGCGTGCGGTGCGGTGTGCGTTCCCAAGCCACATCGAATGTCCACTTTTCGCGGTCATCAGTCATGGTCGCTCCGTTCCTCGGCCAGAACTCTGACAGCTCGGCCGGATGGAGCATAGGGTCGTAAGTCCTTCGCCCGGTCGTGCCGGCGGCAGGGCGAGCAGGGCCGGTCGGCGCGATCAGCGGGGCCGTTCGCCTCTGCGCGCCAGGTGTGCCGCGCGCGAGGCTTGACCACACGACGACTCACGCGCCGCGGACTACGCGGTCCACAGCGGCTCGCGATCGCAGTCGTCCACTGTGGATGGTCGAACGGAACGAGGAGTACCCAGATGGCCACAACCGGGCCCGCGCGGCCGCCGTCGCTGACCTTCTACGGCGGGGCGGGAACGGTGACCGGCAGCAAGCACCTCGTCGAAACCGAAGACGCGCGGGTGCTCGTCGACTGCGGGCTGTTTCAGGGACTGGCCGAACTGCGCAGGCGGAACTGGGCGCCGATGCCGTCCCGGCTGTCCGGGGTGGACGCGGTCGTGGTGACGCACGCGCACCTGGACCACTGCGGGTACCTTCCGGTACTGGCCCGCGCGGGCTGGCGTGGCCCGGTGTTCGTGACGCCGGGGACCGCCGAGCTGGTCCCGATCGTGCTCGAGGACAGCGCGCACCTCATGATCGAGGAAGCCGAACACGCGAACCGGTACGGCTGGTCCAAGCACCGCCCGGCGCTTCCGCTCTATGACGCCGAAGACGCGAGGAAGGCGATCCGCCAGTTACGGGTGGTCGAATACGGGTGGGACACCGAGATCGCGCCGGGCTTCACCCTCCACTTCGGACAGGCGGGGCACATCCTCGGATCGGCGTGGGCGCGGCTGGACGCGGCCGGGCGTCGCGTGGTGTTCAGCGGCGACCTGGGCAGACCTCGGCACAGCCTGCTGCGGCCGCCGCAGCCGCGGCCCTCCTGCGACGCGCTGGTGCTGGAGTCCACCTATGGTGCCCGGACGCACCACGACGCGAACGCCCTCGCGACCTTGGCGGAGACCATCCGCCGCACGGCCGGCAGGGGCGGGAGCGTCCTGATCCCCGCGTTCGCCGTCGACCGGACCGAGGTCGTACTCGTCACGCTGGCGAAACTGATGCGGGACAAGGAGATTCCGGAGCTACCGGTGTTCGTGGACAGCCCGATGGCGCTGGCGGCGTTGCGGGTGTACCGGGAGGCGTTGCGGCAGGGCTGGCCGGAGATCCGCCCGGAGCTGGCCGGGTACGACCCGCTGACGCCGGGCAGGCTCACGGAACTACGGACGGTCGAAGAGTCGATGCGGGTCAACGCGCCGCGGATGCCGTCGATCGTCATCTCCGCGTCCGGGATGGCCACCGGCGGGCGTATCCTGCACCATCTCGAATATCTGCTGCCGGACTACCGGCACACCGTCCTGATCGCCGGATACGCCGCCGCGGGAACCCGTGCCCGTCAGCTCGCCTCCGGCGCCCGGCAGATCAAGATCCACGGGCGCTACGTCCCGGTACGCGCCGATGTCGTCCAGCTCGACGCGTTCAGCGCGCACGCCGACGCCGACGAGCTGGTGGCGTGGGCGAGTACGGGGGAACCGCCGGGGACCGCGTATCTGGTCCATGGTGAGCCCGACGGCTCGGCGGCACTGGCCGAGAGGTTACGCGCCGAACACGGTCTCGTCGCGGTCGTTCCGCGAGATCGCGAACGAGTTCTGTTGTGACGTAAGGACTACGTCGTCCGGTGCTGGGATTCGTGCCAGGAGAAGCGACACCGGTCGCCGGTGGCTTCGCCGGTCATGGGCGCGGGCCGGCCACGGTGGCTTCGGCCAGCCGGGCGACGAACGTTGCCGGAGAGGCGGCCGCGGGGCGCAGCAGGCGCTGGCGTGCCGCGCCTCCGCCGTGTCCGTGGAGTTCGTCCACGCGCCGCTTCACCACGTCGAGGTCGCCGTACGCGTCGAGGCCCGGGAGCACGTGGGCGACGAGCCGGTCGAGGAGGCATTCGTGGGAAAGCACGGCCCCGGTCCGGACATCGAGGCCAGGACCGGTCAGCCCGTGCCGGGCGGCGGCGGACAGCGCTTCGGATATCGCACGGTCGTGAACGGGATGCGCCGGAGGTGGGTCGTCTCGGAGTGCCGTGACGGCGAGCGCACGTACCAGCCCGGCCAGCAGCACCGCGTCTTCGACGTCCAGGCAGGTATCGGCGATCCGGACCTCCACGGTCGGGTAGCGGGGTGAGAGCCGCGCGTAGAAGTACAGGCTCCGCTCGTCGGGTGCGGCACCGGACCGGATCGCCTCGGTGACTTCGGTGTCGTAGTCGGTGACCCCCGGCCATGCCGAGGGCGGTCGCGCGGTGGGCCAGCGGGACCACAGCGCGTACCGTGCGCTCGCCCAGCCGGTCTCCCGGCCGTGCCTGAACGGCGAGTTGGCGGTGATCGCCAGCAGGGCCGGTAGCCAGGGCCGCAGTTCGGCGATGACGCGGAGCCCGCTCTCGCGGGACGGGATGCCCACATGCACGTGGCAGGAACAGGTTCCCGCGTCGGCGATGAGACCGGGGAACCGTTTCGCGAGCGTGAGATACCGGCGGCTCGGGGTCAGGGCGGAGGTACCCGGCGCGGCTCCGAAGGGCGCGACCCCCGTGGCCACGACGACGCAGCCGGCGCGATCGGCGGCATCGGCCAGCCGCCGCCGGAGTCTGGTCAGGTCGGCGCGGACGTCCTCGAGCCGGCGGCGGACGGTGGTCGCGGTTTCGATCTGGAAGCGCATCAGTTCCGGCATCACCGTGGGTTCGCGGGCGAGCAGTTCCAGCAGCCGGGGAGCGGCGCACACCACCTCACCCGTCTCCGGGTGGAGCAGGAGAAACTCCTCTTCCACCCCGAGGGTGACCGCGTCATGAACGTCCACTATGGACGAGAGAGTCGCCGGGCGAGGTGCGGCACCGGTGGGTGATCAAGGCATGGCATGGTCGTCTCCTCACACTGAACTGCCGGTGTGCCGCCCCGTCGTGCTCTCGGTCGCCGCGGTGCAGGGTACCCACATCGGCGCGGTCAATGCGCGATGTCGAGGACCACCCGGCGGATCCGGTCGCCGGAGTCGAGCTGGGTGAAGACGCGGACCGGCAGCCGGGCCCGTACTCCGACGGCGAAGGTGCACTGGCCTTCGAAGGATCCGGCGAACCGCACCGCACGCAGCGAGGCCCAGGCCGCCAGCCGGGCGGGACCGTACAGCTGGTCGCCGGTCCTGGCGAGTACCCGGCCGGGCTGATGGCCGGAGTCGTCATCGCCGAGTGCGGGTGCCCGGACGACCACTTGGAGCACCGCGCCGCCCGGCACCGGCAGGGGTTCGCCACTGGGGTCGGAGGTCACGACCGGGACGTGCCGCACGGAGAATCCCGCCGGTGCCGGGCCGTTGATATCGAAGACGACGCGGTCGTAACAGTCGTGCCTGCCGATACGGACCAGATAGAGGCTCGCGCGGCTGAAACCCTCGGCGGCCTTGGGCGCCGCGTCCCATCCGGCTGTGCCGCACGATTCCGGAGCGGCTACAGGTGCGGTCGGCACGGCCGAAGTGCCGAGCGGAGGGGCGGGGGCGCTGGGGTGAGGGGGCGGGGGAGCCGGGTCGGCGGTCGGGGCGAAGTCCGAGGCGGTCACCGGGGTGCTCGGCGGCACCGGTGCCGCGGTGGTACCGCCACCGCCACAGCCGGCCGTGACGAACGCGGTGATCGCCGCGACGATCATGACCCCGAGAGTGCTCATTCCGCCCGCCTCCAGCCTGTGGCGCGATGCCTGTCCGATACTCCCGCGCCCGAGGTTCCGGCGGATACGGCCGAAAGCCACCGGCAAGAGGGGAAGGCGGTCTCCGCGCCGGCCTGGATGCCGCGCCGTGGATCGATGGTCACGTCCTCGGCCGCGGGGACCGAAGCCCCTATCCGGCCGGGTCCCGGGGTGCGAAAACTGGGGCGATGACCCAGCGGATCGTGGTGCTCGGGGGCGGAACCGGTGCGACGATGGCGGCGAAGTCGCCGGAACCGCGACCGCCCTTCCCCAGTTCGCCGGTACGTGTGGCGATTGTTCGGTATCGAGCACTACCCGCCAGTGCGGGTCCAAGCCGAAAGCCGTGAAGATCCGCGCCTCGGGCCAGCGCACAACCGTCCGAACACGACAGTCGCATTCCTCGGGAGCTACGCATGCCACGTCGATCCATCCTCAAGTACCGCGTGGTCACGACCTTGCAGCGACGGGTCCTCAACCCGGTGGCCGCCCGGCTGCGCGGTCGGTCCCTGCTGGAGACGACCGGCCGGAAGTCCGGGCTGCCCAGGCGGACACCCATCGGCGGCCGCCGTGTCGGGCAGGAGTTCTGGTTCGTCTCCGAACACGGCCGGAACTCCCAGTACGTGCGCAACATCCTCGCCAAGCCCGAGGTACGTGTCCGCATCGGCGGGCAGTGGCACCACGGCGTCGCCCACCTCCTGCCCGAGGACGACGCCGGTGCCCGGCTCCGGGACCTGCCCCGATTCACCAGCGCCGCCGTCCGGACCGTCGGTACGGACCTGCTCCCCATCCGAGTCGAGCTCACCGACTGACCGAGCGCCGCGTCCTTCCCAGGATCGGGACTGGGCACCTACCAGGAGAGGAGCCGGAATGCCTTGTTCGCCGGGCCTTTCGTTCCTGTTCCCCGGAGTGGTGTGCGCGGGATCGTCGGAGGGGCGATCCGGTTGCCCGTACCGAGGAGGTTCCTGATGAGTTCGACGAGAGCCGTCGTGGTGTTCGAATCGATGTTCGGAAACACCGAGCTGGTGGCCGAGGCGGTCGGCGCGGGACTCGCGCCCCACGCGCCGGTCGAGGTGGTGAACGTGGACGACGCGCCTTCGGCCTTGGACGGCATCGGGTTGCTGGTGGCGGGCGGGCCGACACACGTTCATGGAATGACCCGTCGGCGTACCCGGGAAGAGGCGGCCCTCCAGGCGCGGTCCGGTACTCGTTCGAAGCGGACCGGCTTGCGGGAATGGCTGGACACGCTGGAGAAGGCGCCGGCGGAGCTGGTCACGGCGGTGTTCGACACCCGGATCGCGAAGCCGCCGTGGCTCACTGGTTCGGCGGCGCTCGGTGCGCGGAAGCGGTTGCGACGGCTGGGATGCGAGCTGCTGGTACCGCCGGAGAGCTTCTTCGTGGACTCGAGCGATCCGGGTGCGGCGCTGTCCGAGGGCGAGAAGGACCGGGCCCGTGCGTGGGGAGACGAACTCGGTGCCCGCTACGCGACGCTCACGAACAGGCGGTCGTAGTCGTCCTCGTCGATGTGACGGTCCAGCCCGGTGGACAGCCGCTCGACGAAGGTCGGGAAGTCCATCGAGTCCAGTTCCAGCGCGTCACGCAGGTTCTCGTCGGGGGACAGGGCAGCGAGTTCGTCGTCGGTCGCGAACCCGCGGAGCGCGGACTGGACGAACTAGGTGGCTTCTTCGCGGGATCGGCTACGACGGCGCGAGCAGCACCTATCGAGGAGTCGTGTGGCGACGGAGGTAGCCGGGAGGTGGCGGCCGGGGCGCGGACGAGCCGCTCGCCCAGGCCGCGTTCGAAGGCTTGGTCCGCTGAGTGAGGAGAACGGAGTGTCCCAGTTGTTCCCCGTACATCGGGCGCCACATGGCACCAAGGTCGCGATCGTCGGCGCGGGCGCGGTCGGTTCCACGATCGCCTACGCCTGCCAGATCCACGGTGTGGCACATACGATCGCGCTCTACGACACCGACGCGGCCAAGGTACGCGCCCAGGTGCTCGACCTACGGCACGGCAGCATGTTCACCCCGGCCGCCTCGATCGTCGGCGGCGACGACATCAGCGTGTGCGCGGACGCCGACGTCGTGGTGATCACGGCCGGAGCCAAACAGCGTCGCGGGCAGAGCCGGATGGCGCTCGCGGAAGCCAACGTGGCCATGGTCCGGTCGCTGGTGCCCCGGCTGCTGGCGGTGGCACCGGAGGCGATCCTGCTGCCGGTCACCAATCCGGTCGACGTCATCACCCACGCGGCGCTCACCGTCAGTGGCCTTCCGGCGCACCGCGTCGTCGGCTCGGGAACGGTGCTGGACTCCTCCCGGCTGCGCTCGCTGATCTCCGAACGCGCCGGGGTCGGTGTGCCCAGCGTGCGTGCCTACATCGCCGGTGAGCACGGCGACAGCTCGGTGCCGCTGTGGTCGGGAGCGTTCATCGGCTCGGTGCCGGTGGCCGACTGGGTGGTCGATGGCACGCCGGTCTTCACCCCCGCGGTCCGTGACGAGATCGCCAGGACCGTGGTCAACGCCGCGTACGAGGTGATCGCGGGCAAGGGCGCCACCAACTACGCCGTCGGGCTGGCGGTGGCCTACGTGCTCGACGCCATCATCGGCGACCAGCGGCTGATCCTGCCGGTCAGCAGCCTGGTCCGCGACTTCCCCGGCATCGGCGGGGTGTGCATGTCCCTGCCCCGGCTGGTGGGCAGGGACGGTGCGGGAGCGGCCGAGCCCGCGGTGCTCTCCGATGACGAACTCGCCCGGTTGCGTGCCTCGGCCGAGCAGATCGGCAAGGTCTGCCGCGAACTGCACCTGTGAGCCTGCCGGGCACGGCTCGACGGATTCACGGATCGGTGGTCACCGGCGCCGCGCGGGCACCCGGCGTCCGTCCACTGTGGTGAGTGCCGCGTCGGGTGGCCGTCAGGGGAGGACGGCCACCCCTTCCCCGGCGGGGGCGGGGAGCGGTGCCCGGGGAAGGTCCAGCGGTGCGGCGGCCCTGGACTGTCTTCAGGATGCCGCGGTGGGTTGTTCACGCACAGGGCCGAAAGGCTCGTCCTCGGGTGACGAAGGTTCGGCTGATCGGAGCGGCGTTTTCGGCCATCGCGTTCTGTCTCGCCACATCGGCGGGACCGGCATGGGGCGAGGATGCCCGAGCGTCGTCCTTCGCCGAGGGCCGGCCCGAGATGAGCTGGCAGATTCGGGTCGGCCTGTTCGCGCTGGCCATCGGCATCGGACTGGTTCTCGGGATAGCGCAACGGCGACGGCGATAGCCTTGGCCCCTGGCCAATCCTGCGGTG
This sequence comes from Amycolatopsis sp. NPDC059021, assembly GCF_042739895.1. Classification (NCBI taxonomy): domain Bacteria; kingdom Bacillati; phylum Actinomycetota; class Actinomycetes; order Pseudonocardiales; family Pseudonocardiaceae; genus Amycolatopsis; species Amycolatopsis sp. NPDC059021. The sequence continues at coordinate 76,551 of NZ_JBHYIQ010000035.1, read as the reverse complement.
GACTCAACGGGTGATCGGTGAGCTTCGGGTTCCTCGGTGAGGACATCGGTGCGTCACGGCTCAGACAAAGCGCCGTTCTTCGCGACGTCGGCGACGTCGGCGCCAGAGTTCGTCGGCTCCCCACACCAGGACCGGGAACAACGGCAGGATGGCGAGGTCCCGCGGTGAGGGAAGTGCGGTGCCGAAGACGTGCCGCAGCGGTGGGAGGGTGATGACCGCCGCCGCGAACAGCACCTCGAACGCGATACCCCAGAGCAGCAGCCGGTTGCTGAAGGGCCCGATCGCCCGCAGTGACGCGTGCTGGGTGCGCGCGGCGAACGCGGTGCCGAGCTGGCAGGCGACGATGCCGAGGAAGGTCATGGTGGTCGCCTGCTCCCAGACGTGGTGCAACGGCTGGCCCTCGCCGACGGGCGCGCCCGGATACCAGCCGCCGGTCAGGAGCGTCAGGAAGAACCCGCCCAGGACGAGTACCGCGGAGATGCCGCCGAGCAGGCCCCAGGCCCTGCCGAGCATGCGGGCGTCGATGACGCCGGCGGTGCGTCGTCGTGGCGGGCGGCGCATCAGCCCGGGTTCGGCGGGTTCGCGGCCCAGTGCGAGCGCGGGCAGTGTTTCGGTGCCGAGGTCGATCGCCAGGATCTGGAGGACGGTCAGTGGCAAGGGGATCTGGCCGCCGGACAGGGCGAACAGCAGGAACGGGACGACTTCGGGGGTGGCGTGGGCGAAGATGTAGACGATGAACTTGCGGACGTTGTCATACACCCGCCGTCCCTCTTGGACGGCGGACACGATGGTCGCGAAGTTGTCGTCGGTGAGCACCATCGTCGACGCCTCCCGTGCGACGTCCGTGCCGGCGCGTCCCATGGCGACCCCGATGTCCGCCCGGCGCAGTGCGGGTGCGTCGTTGACGCCGTCACCGGTCATCGCGACGACGTTGCCCTGAGCGCGCAATGCGTCGGCGATGCGCAGCTTCGCCTCCGGCGACGTCCTCGCGAAGATCAGTTCCTGGCCACCGCCGAGGAGTTCGTCGAGCTTCTCCTCGCTCATCGCGTCGAGATCGGCACCGGTGAGCACGGTGCTGCCGTTGCGTGCGATGCCGACCTGCCGGGCGATTTCGGCGGCGGTCAGCGGGTGGTCTCCGGTGACGACGATGAGCCGGACTCCGGCGGTGTGACAGCGGGCGACGGCGTCGGCCACTTCGGGGCGAGGTGGATCGAACATCGCCACCACACCGAGGAGGACCAGGTCGCGTTCGGCGTCGTCCCGGTTTTCGGGGAGCGATTCGTCCGGCTGGAGGTCGCGCCGGGCGATCGCGAGAAGCCGCAACCCGCGCGAGGCGTACTGGGAGATCAGCTCGGTGATTTCGGCACGGTCGGTGGGGCTCAGCGGTTTTGCGATACAGTCCGCCGTGACGATTCCGGTGGTCCTGGCGAGTACTTCTTCGGGAGCGCCCTTGACGTTGACCGTTCGTCCTCGCTCGTTACTATCCACAGTGGACATGAGGCGCAGTGCGGGATCGAAGTGGAACAGCCGCAGGCGGTGCTCGTCCCGGTGGGCGACGGAAACGTCGGCACCCCAGTCCGTGGCGGTGCGCAGCAGGGCGATCTCGGTCGGATCGCCGGTGGCTTTCCCGGGGTGGTCCGGGTCGAACTCGGCGCTCGTGCACGAGGTGAGGACGCCGGCGAGCAGCGTGGCGGCAGGGGAATCGGGGGTGTCTCCCGGCTCGATACGACCGTCCGGGGTCCAGACCTCGGTGACCCGCATGCGGTTCTGGGTCAGGGTCCCGGTCTTGTCGGTGCAGATCACCGACGTCGAGCCGAGTGTTTCGACGGCGGAGAGCCGTTTGACCACGGCCCCGCTCCTGGCGAGTACCCGGACACCGACGGCCAACGCCAGCGTGATGGTCGGCAGTAGTCCTTCCGGGACGTTCGCGACCAGCAGCCCGATCGCGAAGTTGACGGCGTCGGCGATCGGCAGCCCGGCGAGGAAAGCGCCGAGCGGCAGGAAGGCGATGCCCGCTCCCACCGCGACGATCGCGATGAGCCAGGCGACGCGTTTGACCTGCTTTTCGAGCGGGCTTTCCTCGCGGCCGACGCGCTGGGAAAGCGCGGCTATGCGCCCCAGTTCGGTCTGCATGCCGGTGGCGAAGACCACGCCGGTGGCCTCGCCGCCGGTGCAGCTGGTCCCGCTGAAGAGCAGATCGCGGGCGTCGAGCAGGGAACCGTCCACATCGGTCAGATCCGCCGCGCGGTAGGCGGGCAGGGACTCACCGGTCAATGTGGACAGATCGACCTCGACGGCGCCTTGCAGCATCCGGACATCGGCCGGGACACGGTCTCCTTCCTCCACGAGCAGGATGTCGCCGGGCACGAGGTCGCGGGCTTCCACCACGGTGCGCGCACCGTCGCGGATCACCTTGGCCTTGGTCGAGAGGTAGCCCGCCAGCGCCTCCACGGCCCGTTCCGCCTGGCGTTCCTGGAGAAACGCGAGGGCAGCGTTGAGCACGATGACGGTCACGATCGCGATACCGAGCGCCGTCGTGCCGGAGACCGTCGCGAGCGCCGCCGCGAGCCACAGCAAAAGGGCGAGCGGGTGAGTGAACTGCCGGAGCAGCCGCGTCGCCCAGTTGCCCTGGCGGCGTCGGGACAGTTCGTTCGGTCCGTGGACCTCCAGGCGCCGGGCGGCTTCCCGGTTCGTGAGTCCTTCCGGACGGGTTCGCAGGTCTCGCAGCAGCCGGTCGGTCGGTTCGCGGGGATCCTCGGCACGGACGTCGGTGTCGATCGTCATGTGCCGAGAATCCCGGTGATCCGGCCCTGCCGGATAGGGACCAAGGCCCATCCGGCCGTGCCGGAGTGCCTTATCGGCAGGGGGCCGCGCTGTCGTGTGCTGCGGCGAGACTGGCGCGGCAGGCACGGACGATCTGTTGTGTCGGCCTGGTGAGCGGGGCCGGCCCACAGCGCGGGCAGGAAAGGGCCACGTCACCCGCGAGTTCGTCCACGGCGACCGTGAGCGCCCGGGAGCACGCGCGGCACCAGCGGTGGCCCGTCACCACGACGACGTGCAGCGGTGAGGAGACGCAGTGGTGCAGCCAGCCGCGGTGGACCCGGCAGGTGATGCGTTCGAAGGGATCCATGCCGTTCGCCTCGGCGTGGTCTTCGGCGGACAGCGTGGCGGCGAGCCGCTTATCGCGCAGATCCGCGTACCGCGGCTCGACGTAGCCCGCCGGACGCAGGGTGAGGCGGTCGTGGCGGTTTCGTCGCGGCGAGGCCGTGGTCACCGGGGCCTCGGGTTGGAGGGACATGGCGGCCTCGTCTCAATCGGGTGGTCGACCTCTCCAGCGTGCCGCTGCGTGTGGTGTGGCTCACAGGGGCGTACTGCCTGGTTTCGCCGCCGACAGGCCCTGCGGTCCGGGCAGCACAGCGGGGCCGAAAGTCCCGGTGGACTGTTGCCGCCGGTGCCGGGACTTTCGGCTCTGGGCCGCCGGGAACGGCGCCCGGACACTGCGAGCTATGCGATGGTCCGCGGTGGTGCCCGGTGCCGTGCGTCTGCGGGGCTATCGGCGCGGCTGGATGCGCGCCGACGTCGTCGCGGGTGTGACGGTGGCGGCGTATCTCGTGCCGCAGGTGATGGCCTATGCCCAGGTCGCCGGTGTTCCGGCGGCTTCGGGGCTTTGGGCGGCCGTGGTCGCACTGGGCGTGTACGTGGTGTTCGGCTCGTCTACGCAGTTGTCGGTCGGCCCGGAGTCCACGACGGCGTTGATGACCGCGGCCGTGCTTGCTCCGTTGGCGGTGGGCGATCCCCGGCGGTACGGATTGTTCGCGGCCGTGCTCGCGGTGCTGGTCGGTTGCCTGTGCCTGCTGGCGGGGCTGGCTCGGCTGGGCGTGCTGGCGGAGCTGCTGTCGAAACCGGTGCTGGTCGGCTACCTCGCCGGGATCGCCCTCATCATGATCGTCGGGCAGCTGGGCAGGGTGACCCGGGTGCCGCCTGGCAGCGGCGAATTCGTGGACCGGCTGCGGTCGTTCGTCGCGCAGGCGGGTTCGGTGCACGTGCCGACCCTCGTCCTCAGCGGCACGGTCCTGGCCTGTCTGCTGTGCGCCCGGCGCTGGATTCCCCCGCCTCCCCGCCCCGTTGCTGGTGTTGCTCCTCGCCACCGCTGTCGTGGGGGTGTTCGGGCTGGCACGGTACGGGATCGACGTGGTCGGGGAGGTTTCGCGCGGGCTGCCTCCGGTCGGCGGAAAGATCGGCATGGGCGAGGTGGGCGAGCTCGTGCTGCCTGCCGCCGGGATCGCGATCGTCGGCTTCTCGGACAACGTGCTGACCGCGCGGGCGTTCGCCGACCGGCGTGGCGAAGTGATCGACGCGCAGCAGGAGCTTCGGGCACTCGGCATCGCGAACATCGCCGCCGGACTGGTGCACGGCTTTCCGGTGAGCAGCAGCGGAAGCCGGACCGCGCTGGGCGCCGCCGCGGGCAGCCGCACCCAGCTCCATTCCCTCGTCGCGCTGCTGGCCGTGCTCGGCGTGCTGGTCTTCGCCGGACCGGTACTGGCGGCATTCCCGGCCGCCGCGCTCGGCGCACTGGTCGTCTACGCCGCGTTGACGCTCATCGACGTCCGGGAGTTCCGGCGGATCGCCCGGTTCCGGCGCAGCGAGTTCGTGCTCGCCGTCCTGACCACGGCCGGGGTACTCGGCCTAGGCGTGCTGTATGGCGTGCTTGCGGCCGTCGGACTGTCCATTTTGGATCTGCTGCGCCGGATCGCACGTCCGCACGCGGCTGTCCTCGGCTACGCGCGCGGGGTGGCGGGAATGCATGACATCGACGATTATCCTGAGGTGCGGACGGTCGCGGGGCTGGTCGTTTACCGCTATGACGCTCCGCTGTGCTTCGCCAACGCCGAGGACTTCCACCGCAGGGCATTGGCCGCCGTCACGGCGGCGAAGGGGCCGGTGCGCTGGTTCGTGCTCAACGCCGAAGCGATCGTCGATCTCGACGTCACCGCGGCCGACGCGCTCGACCGGCTCCGGACCGAGATGACCGCCCGAGGGATCGTGTTCGCGCTGGCGCGGGCCAAACAGGAGCTGTGTCACGACCTGGCGAGGTTCGGGATGCTCGAGGCGATCGGCACCGACCGGGTCTTCCCGACCCTGCCGACCGCCGTCACCGCTTACGAGCGGTGGGCTGGCGGGTGATCATACTGGCATGGGCTATCGGTCAGACCTCGCTCCCAGTCCACGTTGTTAGGCTTCCGAAGCGCCACGGTGGGTCGCCAGCTTCGCCTCAACCTGATTTAGTCTTTCAAGTAAAATACGCAAATCTGATAGCTCGTGCTCATTTGCGACCTTGTGAATGAACTCGCGCTCACGAGCCATGCCCTGTGCCCATACCTGTGAGAGAAAGCTTCCGATGCCGAACAGTGAGCCGACGATCAGTGCAATACTGAACTCCTTGGCATCCCAGAATGTCAAGGATGCAACACCGGCGACTAGCGCGGTCAGGTGCCATAGTATGGCAATTATCGCAATGTGCACGGTTCCTACCGACTTTGTCAGTCGCCAGGGCCCGATTGAGATATTCCACTCGCGCAACCGATCGGATATCGAACTCAGCTGGCTGACCAGGTGGCGGTACTCTCGTAGTAGTTCCTCTGCGCTTTTGTGATCGGGTATCGGATCATTTTCATGCGATGGCATATGGTCCCCTTCGGCTAGCTGGTTACCGAAAGGTCGTTGGTATGAGCCTGTCCGTTACTGGCTGATGAGCGCCGGCCTGGGGTGGATATACCGGGAAACCCCTCCTTCGGTCGTGCCGGTCAAGGGCGTCAGTCATAGGTCAGCAGATCCGGGGGAGTTGTTCGCCGATGAGCATGTCGACCACCCGTGTCGCGCCGACCAGCGTGCGCGCGGTGACGCGGGGCAGGTCGCCGGCGGTTTCGCGGACCACACCGATGGCGCGGGCGTGCCGTCCGGCGGGGTGCGTGCGCATCGCGGCGAGGACTCTGTCGGCGGCGGTCGGTGCGACGAAGGCGACGAGGCAGCCCTCGTTGGCTACGTGCAGGGGATCGAGACCGAGCAGTTCACAGGCCGAGGCGACCTGGACCGGCACCGGGACGTCGGCGTCGTTGATCTCGATGGCGACATCGGATGCCTCGGCCAGTTCGTTGAGCGCGCTCGCCAGCCCGCCCCGGGTCGGGTCCCGTAGCGTGTGCACCTGGGGTCCGCCCGCGGTGATCATGGCGGCCACGAGGTCGTGCAGGGGCCGGCTGTCGGAATGGATCTCGCTCTCGAAGCCGAGCCCCTCGCGGGCGCTCATGATCGCGGTGCCGTGGGCGCCGATCGGCCCGGAGATCAGGACGATGTCGCCGGGGACACCGCTCGACGCCGAGGGGTAGGCGTCGAGCATGCGAACGCCGATGCCTGTCGTCGTGAGGTAAACGCCGTCGGCGGCGCCGCGGCCGACGACCTTGGTGTCGCCGGTGACGACTCGGATCCCGCATTCACGGGCGGCGGTGGCGACCGAGACGGTGATCGCACGCAACTCGGTGATCGGCAGGCCCTCCTCCAGGATGTAGGCCAGCGCCAGCGCCACCGGACGGGCGCCGCGCATCGCCAGGTCGTTGACCGTGCCGTACACGGCGAGCGAACCGATGTCGCCACCGGGGAAGACCCGAGGCGTGACGACGAAGCTGTCCGTGCTGAAGACGAGTTCGGTGTCGCCGACGCCGAGGAGGGCCGCGTCCTCCAGCGGGCCGGTCTCGCCGAGCCCGCCGGACACGACGTCGTCGAGGAGTTCGGCCATCAGGCGGCCGCCGGAGCCGTGACCGAGCAGGACCCGTTCGGTTTCGGTGACGGGCGCGGGGCAGGTGGCCCGCAGCGGGTCGATCGTGCTCATCGTGTTCCCTCCATTGTGGATGGTCGGCGGCCCGCTGCGAAGAAGGCGGCGCAGGTGCCCTCGGCGGACACCATCGGCGCGCCGAGCGGCGTGCGTGGCGTGCAGGTGGTGCCGTACGCAGTGCAGCCGGTGGGCTCGGCGGTGCCGCGGAGAATGTCCCCGGCGATGCAGTCCGGGTGCTCGGCGGCCCGAAGTCCGGCGGTGGCGAAGCGGGTGTCGGCGTCGAACGCGGCGAACTCCGGTGTCAACGTGAGCCCGCTGTCCGCAATCGGCCCGATCCCGCGCCAGTTTCGTTCGGTGACGCGGAAAACCCGGTGTACGACGTCCTGCGCGGCGGTGTTTCCGGAGCGGCGTACTGCCCTGGCGTACTGGTTCTCGACGGTGGCTCGGCCCTCTTCGAGCTGGCGTGTCGCCATCACGATTCCCTCCAGCAGGTCGAGGGGCTCGAAGCCGGTGACGACGATCGGGACCCGGTAGCGCGCCGCGATCGGGTCGTACTCGGTCCAGCCCATCACGGCGCACACGTGACCGGCGGCGAGGAACGCCTGGACCTGGTTGTCCGGGGCGTCGAGGATGGCGGTGATCGCGGGTGGCACCAAGACGTGGCTGACGAGCACGGAGAAGTTCCCGATGCCGGATTCGGCCGCGTGCACGACGGCCATCGCATTGGCCGGTGCGGTGGTCTCGAAGCCAACGGCGAAGAAGACCACCTGCCTGCCGGGGTTTTCCTGGGCGATCCGGACGGCGTCGAGCGGGGTGTAGACGACGCGGACGTCGCCGCCTCGCGCTTTCACGCCGAGCAGGTCGCCGTGGGTTCCGGGCACGCGGAGCATGTCGCCGTAGCTGGTGAAGATCACGTCGGGCCGCGTGGCGATGGCCACGGCCTTGTCGATCATCTCCAGCGGGGTGACGCACACCGGGCAGCCGGGCCCGTGGATCATCCGCATCCCGGCGGGCAGCAGTTCGTCGATGCCTTGCCGGACCAGGGTGTGCGTCTGCCCGCCGCACACCTCCATGATCGCCCACGGCCGGGTCGCGAGCGCTTCGAGTTCGGCCAGCAACCGCCGTGCCAGCACCGGGTTGCGGTACTCGTCGAGGTATTTCACGCGGTCACCTCCGGTCCCAGCTCGCCCGCGAGCGCGTCCGGGATGGCGCGGAGCACGGCGAGGGTCTTTTCGGCTTCGGCCTCGTCGACCACGCTGATCGCGAAGCCGACGTGCACGATGACGTAGTCACCTATGTCGGCTTCCGGTGAGTAGGCCAGGCACACCTCACGGCGTACCCCGTCGAAGTCGACCGTGCCCATCCGCGGGCCCTGCCCGGCCACGGACACGGCGACTATCCTGCCGGGTATTCCCAGGCACATCGCGGCTCACCTTTCGCGCAACCGGGCACAGGCGATCGCCGCCTGGCCGAAGCTGATTCCGCCGTCGTTCATCGGCACGTGTTCACCGGAGAGCGGCCGCAGCCCGGCGTCGGTGAGTCCGTTGTGGACCAGGGCGGCGAGCAGCGCGTTCTGGAAGACCCCGCCGCCGAGACACACCACGTCGGTGCCAAGGGCGGCGGCCGCCTTCGCGGCGAGCGCGATCACGGCCTCGGCGACGGTCTGGTGGAACCGGGCGGCGATCTCGCCGACCATACTGTCCTTTATGGACTCCAAGGCGTCCCGCAGAGTGGGGACGGGGTCGTAGACCCACAGACGATCGCGATAACGCAACTCCCACTCCAATGCACCGGACGTGCTCTGCCCGGTCGCGGCGGCTTCGAGGCGAGCGGCGGCTTCGCCCTCGTAGCCGTTGTCGTCACACAGGCCGAGCAGCGACCCGAGCGCGTCGAACAACCGTCCGGCGCTGGAAGCTCTGGGGCAGTTGATGTTCCGCTCGATCATCGTGCGCACGACGCTGATTTCGCGTTCGCCCATGCGTTCGCGAAGGCTGTCGGGCAGCGGCAACTCGCCGACGTCGAAGTTCTCGGCGCCGTAGAGGTATCCGAGCGCCATCCGCGCCGGCCGGCGCACGGCTGCCGCGCCGCCTGGCAGCGGAGCCGTGGCGAAGCGGCCGAACCGCCGGTAGCCGGTGTAGCTGGCCAAAAGCACCTCCCCGCCCCAGAACGTGCCGTCGTCGCCGAGCCCAAGCCCGTCGAGCGCGACACCGACGAACGGGCCGGTGACGCCGTGCTCGGCCGCGGTCGCGGCGACGTGCGCGTGATGGTGCTGGACGGCGATCCGTTTCCCGGCGGGCCACCGCGCCGCATACTGCGTCGACAGGTAACCGGGGTGAAGGTCGTGAGCGCAAAGGCCCGGGTCGGTGTCGTGCAGGCGGCACAGATCGCGTACCGACTGGCCGAACGCCGCCAGGGTCTCGGCGTCCTCGAGGTCACCGCCGTGCGGCCCGAGATACGCCAGCTCGCCGCGCGCGAGGGTGATGGTGTTCTTCAGCTGGGCGCCGAGCCCGACAACGGGTTTCGGGCAGCTGAAGGGCAGACGCAGCGGAGCAGGTGCATACCCGCGTGCCCGGCGGATCATGCTCGTGCGACCGGCCGCGGCGTGCACGACCGAGTCGTCGTAACGGGACCAGATCGGCCGATCATGACTGAGCAGGCCATCGGTGATGGGGCCGAGCACGCGGTGCGCGACCGCGTCGTGCGTGACGATCGGCCCGCCCGCCCGGTTGCCGCTGGTGACCACGAGCGGACGGCCGAGATCGGCCAGCAGCAGATGGTGCACCGGCGAGGTCGGCAGGAACACGCCGACCTCGCGGAGCCCCGGTGCGATCCCGGGGGAGAGGGGCGCGTCCTCGCGCAGGGGCAGCAGGACGATCGGCGCGGCGGCGGAGGTCAGCAGGCGCTCGGACGCATTGTCCACAAAGGACAGATGACGGGCCGTGGGCAGGTCCGGCACCATGACCGCCAGCGGTTTCGACGGCCGGGGTTTGGCCGCTCGCAGCCGTCTTACGGCCCGATCGTCGGCCGCGTCGCACACCAGCTGGTAGCCGCCGAGGCCCTTGACCGCGACAAGTCCGCCGCCGTCGATGACCCGGCAGGCCTGGGCGAGGGCATTCTCTTCGTGTGCGGTCGCCGTCGGGCCCGGAAACCACGAGAGCCGCGGTCCGCACTCCGGACAGGCGATCGGTTCGGCGTGGAACCGGCGGTCCGCGGGATCGCGGTACTCCGCTTCGCAGGCCGGACACAGCGGGAACGCCCGCATCGCGGTGCTCGCCCGGTCGTAGGGGAGGCTTTCGATGATGGTGGCCCGCGGGCCGCAGGCGGTGCAGTTCAGGAACGGGTAGCGGTAGCGGCGGTCGGCCGGGTCGAACAGCTCCCGCACGCACTCCGGGCAGGTCGCGAGGTCGGGCGGCACCTCCGGGGCGGCGGCCCTGCCCCGGACACTCCCGACGACCCGGAAACCCGGCAGGAGCACCACATCCCCGGGCAGCGGCGTCACGTCGACTCCGGTGACCTTCGCCTGCGCCGGGGCGGAACCGGCGAGTTCTTCGACGAACCCGGCGAGCCGGGTGTCCGGTGCCTGCGCCCGGATCACCACGTATCCACCCGCGTTGCGCACATCGCCGTCGATGCCGAACCGCTCGGCGAGGCGGTAGACGAACGGGCGGAAGCCGACGCCCTGCACGGTTCCGCGCACCTCGACGAGTGCCCGGCGCTTCCCAGGCTCCGGCCGGATCTCCATGCCACCTCCCACCCGTTCGCCGGTCACCACGGTGCCGTCCGCCGGGCCGGCACGGACAGGGCAGGACGTACCGCTCGCCGGGTCTTTGGTCCCTATTCCCGGGTCGGCGGGCTGCCGGTGACCTTCGGCCCTAGGGCGGACCGCCACGCCATCGGTTCAGTGGAACCGGAGGTGGGACATGACGAGCCGGGAACCGGCGATACTGGATCGGGCAGGACTGGACGGCCTTGTCGACGTGCTGATCGGCGCGGGGTACCGGGTGATCGGGCCGACCGTGCGGGACGCCGCGATCGTGCTGGACGAACTCGCCTCGGGCAGGCAGCTTCCCGCGGGCTGGGGCGTCACTACCGGGCCGGGCCACTATCGCCTGCGCCGCCGTGACGACGCGGCGGTGTTCGGCCATTCGGCGGGCCCGCAGTCGTGGAAACGCTACTTGCACCCACCACGCCGCAAGCTGTTCGACGCCGATCGCGACGGCGCCTTCACCCCCGCGCCGGACGAGGTGCCGAAGTACGCGTTCCTCGGCGTGCGTGGCTGCGACCTCGCGGCGATCGCCGTGCTCGACAAGGTGCTCGATGCCGGGCGGCACCCCGACGGCTCGTACGCGCGACGCCGCCGGTCGTTGTTCGTCGTCGCGGTGAACTGCACCGAGCCGGGGGAGCTGTGCTTCTGCACGTCGATGGGCACAGGGCCCGCCGCAGGGCCCGGCTACGACCTCGCCCTGACCGAGCGCATCGACGCCGCCGGGCACCGCTTCCTCGTCGATGTGGCGACCGATGAGGGCGCTCGGATCCTCGGCCACGTGCCCACCACGACGGCCGCGCCGGCGGAGGTGGCTGCGGCACGTAAGGACGTCACCGCGGCCGCCGGGCGCATGGGCCGGGCCATGCCGGACGCCAATCTCCCGGCGGTGATCCGCGACGCGCGGGAGTCTCCGCAGTGGGAGGAAGTGGCGAGCCGCTGTCTCACCTGCGCCAACTGCACCATGGTGTGCCCGACCTGCTTCTGCACCACCACCGAAGACGTCACGGAACTGACCGACGACCACGCGGAACGGTGGCAGCGCTGGGTTTCCTGCTTCGAGCTCGACTTCTCCTACGTACACGGCGGCAGCGTCCGCACGTCCGGTTCGAGCAGGTACCGGCAGTGGTTCAGCCACAAGCTCGGCACCTGGCACGAGCAGTTCGGCGGCTCCGGGTGCGTCGGATGTGGACGGTGCATCGCCTGGTGCCCGGCAGGCATCGACATCACCGAAGAGGCGGCGAAGCTGGCCGGAGGCGCGCGATGACGTGCACCGAGCCGATGCTGCCCACGCCGTACCGGGTGGTCGCGCGCAGGGCCGAGACGGCCGATTCGGTCACCCTGCGGCTGGAACCGGTCGCGGCGCCGTTGCCCACGGCCCGGCTCGGGCAGTTCATGATGCTCTACGTCCACGGCGTCGGGGAGGTGGCGATCTCGGTCAGCGGGCCGGGCCCGGCACACACCGTTCGCGCGGTCGGCGCGGTGAGCCGCGCGCTGTGCGCGATGACGCCGGGAACGGTACTCGGCGTCCGGGGGCCGTTCGGGACCAGCTGGAACATCGAGGACGCGGCGGGAAACGACGTCGTCATCGTCGCGGGCGGGGCCGGGCTGTGCCCGCTGCGACCGGTGCTGCTCGACGCGCTTGTGCACCGGGACGACTACCGGCGGGTCATCGTGGTCGCCGGCGCCCGCACACCGGGGGACTTCCTTTTCCCCCACGAACTCGACGCGTGGGCCGAGCGGCACGACGTCGAACTCGTGCGCACGATCGACCGCCCGGCGCCGGGCTGGACCGGGCCGGTCGGCTTCGTGACCGAACCGCTGTCCGGGCTCAGTCTCGAACCGGAGCGGACCCGCGCCTTTCTGTGCGGTCCCGAGCCGATGATGCGGTTCTGCGCGGAAATCCTGCTGGACAAAGGAATTCCCCCTAAGGCCATCCGGGTTTCCCTGGAACGGTCGATGAAATGCGGCATCGGGCTGTGTGGTCACTGCCAGCTCGGCCCGCTGCTCGTCTGCCGCGACGGTCCGGTGGTGGACTACACGGTCGCCGGCCCGCTGCTGGCGGTGAAGGAGCTGTGATGGGGAAGCCGACGCTCGCCGTCTGGAAGTTCGCCTCCTGCGACGGCTGCCAGCTGACCTTGCTGGACTGCGAGGATGAGCTACTCGCACTGGCCGATCGAGTACGGATCGCTCATTTCCTGGAAGCGTCCAGCGAGGTGATGCCGGGTCCATACGACGTGTCGCTCGTCGAAGGATCCATTACCACGCAAGCAGATCTGCGGCGTATTCAGCGGGTGCGCGCGGAGTCGAAGGTGCTCGTGACGATCGGCGCGTGCGCCACGGCGGGCGGTGTCCAGGCACTGCGCAACTTCGCAGACGTCAACGAGTTCGCCTCCGTCGTCTACGCCAATCCCGAGTACATCGACGCGCTCGCCACCTCGACACCGATCGCCGCCCACGTCCCGGTGGACCACGAACTGCACGGCTGCCCGATCGATCGCGGGCAACTGCTCGAGACCCTCAGCGCCCTGCTGGCCGGGCGCAAGCCGGATCTGCCCGGCACCAGTGTGTGCACCGAGTGCAAACGCCGCGGCCTGAGCTGTGTCCTGGTCGCCGAGGGCACGCCATGCCTCGGGCCGGTCACCAGGGCGGGCTGCGGCGCGCTCTGCCCATCGGTGCACCGCGGCTGCTTCGGCTGCTTCGGCCCAATGACGAGACCGAACACCCCGGTGCTGGTCCCGCTCCTGCGCTCGCGCGGGATGTCCGGCGACGACGTGGACCGCGTGTTCAGCACGTTCACCGTGACCGAAACCCACCGCGAAGGGGGACAGGGATGAGCCACCGCAGCAGGCAACTGCGGGTCAGCTCGCTCGCACGGGTCGAAGGCGAAGGCGCCTTGCGGGTGATCGTCGAGGACGGCCGCGTGGAGCGGGCCGAGTTGAACATCTACGAGCCACCGCGGTTCTTCGAGGCGTTCCTGCGCGGTCGCGCCCACACCGAACCGCCCGACATCACCGCGCGGATCTGCGGCATCTGCCCGGTCGCCTACCAGACCAGCGCCTGCAATGCGATCGAACAGGCCTGCGGCGTCACACTCCCGCCGGTGCTTGCCGACGTCAGGAGGTTGTTGTACTGCGGCGAATGGATCTCCAGCCACGCCCTGCACATCTACCTGCTGCACGCCCCCGACTTCCTCGGCCATCCCGACGCGGTCAGCCTCGCCACCCGGCACCGTGACGTCGTCGAACGCGGCCTGGCGCTGAAGAAGGCGGGCAACACCCTGCTGGAGACCATCGGTGGCCGGGCGATCCACCCGGTCAACGTCCGCGTCGGCGGCTTCTACTCGTTACCGACCCGCGCCGAGCTGCGGCCGCTGGCCGAAACCCTGCGCCGAGCCCTCGACGACGCGCTCGGCACCGTGCGCTGGACCGCCGGCTTCGAGTTCCCCGACCTGGAACTCGAGCACGACTTCCTCGCCGGTCGCGAACCCGGCCGGTACGCGATCGCCGACGGCGTCCTCCACTCGACGTCCGGCGCCGCGTTCGCCCCCGCCGAGTTCTCCCGGCACGTCGTGGAGAACCAGGTCCCGCACTCCACCGCGTTGCAAGCAGCCCTCGACGGACATCGGTATCTCACCGGACCACTGGCCCGCTACACCCTGAACTCCGCCGAACTCTCCGAGACCGCCCGCCAGGCCGCCACCGAGGCCGGGCTGGGGCCGGTGTGCCGCAACCCGTTCCGCAGTCTGCTGGTCCGTGGTGTCGAACTGGTCTATGCGATCGACGAAGCCTTGCGGATCATCGACGCCTACGAGCGACCCCCGCGCCCGGCTGTCGACGTTCCCGCGCAAGCGGGAATCGGCCACGGAATCAGCGAAGCGCCGCGAGGCACCCTCTACCACCGCTACGAACTCGACGCCGACGGCCTGATCCGTTCCGCGACGATCATCCCGCCCACTTCCCAGAACCAGGCCGCGATCGAGGACGACCTGCGCCGGGTCGTCGGCGCCAACCTCGACCTCCCCGATCCCGAACTCACCGCGCTGTGCGAGCGCACGATCCGCAACTACGACCCGTGCATCTCCTGCTCGGCCCACTTCCTCGACCTGCGCCTGGAGGGCCGATGACACCGCGTCGCGTGGTGGTGATCGGCGTCGGCAACGAATACCGCCACGACGACGGTGTCGGCCTCGCCGTCGTCACCGAACTCGACAGTGACCCGATCCCGGGCGTCACCACGACGATCTGCGACGGCGAACCCGCCGCCCTGCTCGACGCCTGGACGGGAGCCGACCTCGCGATCGTGGTCGACGCCGTGCTCTGCGAACCGAGCACCCCCGGCCGGATCTGGCAATCCACAGTGGACGGACAGCCACCCGGGCGCGGCAGTGCGAGCTCACACGCCCTGGGCATCCCGGACGCCGTCCGGCTTGGCGCGGCACTCGGTCGCGTGCCCGGCGAACTGATCGTCTTCGCCGTCGAAGCCGCGAACCTGGACCTCGGCGTAGGGCTCTCCCCGACGGTCACCGAGGCGGTTCCCGCGGTGACCAAGGCGATCCGGGCCCTGCTGCGCTGAACTGCCAGGGTGGCTGCGGCGAGGTTGGCTGCTGGGCGGCGTGGTGGCTTCGTCGAGGGCGGCGATGGCGACGGCGAGGTGGACGTGGGCCCAGTTGCGGTCTTCGGGTTTGATGACGGCGATCAGGTCGAAGGTCGCTTGCTCGGGGCCGCGTTCGCAGCGCAGTGTGCTGAAGGTGTCGAGGAGCTGGGTGATGGTGCCGTAGAACTCGGCGATGGCTCCGGGTGTTCGGGACACGGGTCGGTGGTCGGTTTCGTCGAGGGCCATGTTCACCATGGTCCGTGTTACCTCTGCGCAACGGTAATGCCTGGCGGGTGAATCTTCCAGAGGGCGTTGCCGAGGACTGTCGAAGGCGTCGATCGGCCCCTTTTGGTTGTTCTCGCCGTTGGCGTTCCCGATCCCGAGTCGAGTGAGGCGAACCTGTTGTCACGTGAACGAGCGGTTCGCGTCGTCCGCGGCGTGGTAGCAGGTCGGCGCGGTCACGTATGCCTGCTCGGCGAGGCTCACCAGCTTCTTGATCTCTTCGGCGGCATGCTGGAACGCTGGGTTGGAGCTGACGTGGGGAGCGACTCGTTCGAACGTCGTCGCCGCGGCTTTTGATGCTTCCAGGAGCTGCGCCGCTGCGAGCCACGCTTGCTCGGTGAACTCGATGGTGGCTTCGAGATCTTCCTTCACTACCTGCCAGGGGGAGGTCACCGCCGGCCTCGCATAAGCCGTGTAAGGACGTACGCTGCGAATCCGGTTCGTTGTGCTGGGGCGATGTGCGCGGCCAGCTCGGTCAGCCGGTCGATCGCCCGTTCCAGCGGGTCTTTCTGTTTGGCGGCGCGTTCATGCGCGGCGAGGCTCGGCGCGGCCTCCGCGGCACGGTGCCGCGCGGCGAGCTGGTCGACGAGCGCGGTGTCATCGCAGAAGTCTCCGAGGTATTTCGGTGTGCCGTACAAGGTGACGCGGTCGCCGTCGCGGGTGACCGCGGCGGCGTAGATCGCGCCGACGGTGTAGCTGCCTCGCGTCTTGTACACGCGGTGCGCGCCGTTCGGGTCGAGCCAGGCGTGTGCGGGTTTTCCCTGATCCACGTGTGAGCCGCCGAAGACCCAGCGCTCCGCGGTTTTCTCGTCCTGCTGAGCCTGCGCAGCGGAATTACCATCGTTTTCCATTGCGCTCCTTCACTTTTCACTTCTTTCGGGTGGCTGCGGCTGGTCGATACCGGGCGCCATGTCAGCATGGTGACGTGGACCGCGTCGTACTCTTCGATGAGGTCACCGATGCGTGCCACCAAGGCTTCTCCGAACGCCTGGTCATGGGGTGGGCGCTGCATGGTGATGTTGTCGGGTCTTGTTCAGGTTGGTGAGTGCTTCGCTGATGTGGGCGCGGGAATTTCGCTCGCGGAGCGCACGCTGTGTCAGGCGGTCGGCGGCGTTCTCGTATCGGTCCACATAGGACGGTTCGGTGAAGTAGGCGTGGATGTGGTCTTGGCAGACAGTGACCGCCGGGGTGCTGTGGGGAAAGCGGAGCAGCGAGAACGGGCTGAGCAGGCTGGGCTGCCCGTGCGGGTCGGCGGGCACGATCCGTACTGCGACCTGGCCGGTGTCGATCAGGGTGAGCAGGTGGCGCAGTTGTTCGTGCAGTACGCCGGGGCCCACGACGCGGTGTGTGAGCGCTTCCTGCGAGAGCAGGATGGTGAGGGTGGCCGGGGTCTCCCCGCTGAGCGCGTCCTGTCGGACGAGGCGGAGCATGAGCTCCTGGCCGATTTCGTCGCCGGTGAGAATGCCGGAGTCCAGGACCGCGCGGGCGTAGTCGGGGGTCTGCACGAGATCCGGGAGGACTTTCGGTGCCCAGGTGAGGATCGTGGTGGCGGTGCGTTCGTATTCCAGCAGTGGTGCGGGGTATTCGCAGGGGCCGGGTTCGGTCCAGTTCGGGTCTTTCACGTGCTGGGCCAGGTTCCTCAGCCGCCGGTAGTCGTCGCCGTGGACGGCGAGGAATCCGAGCACGCGGGTGGTGAGTTCGACGGTGGGTGGGCGGATGGCCCGCTCGAGCACGGAGACGGTGGCGGGTTCGAGGCCCAGGGCGGTGGCCATCGCGCGGAGGCTGATGCCGCGGTGCTCGCGGGCGATGCGCAGTCCGGCGCCGAGTGCGATCGCGGCGGGCATCGGTGGTTGTTGTCCCACAGGGTTCCTTACGGTGCTTGGTGATGCCGGTTCGGACGGGCGGTTTCTGTGCGGCGGGGGTGCGGGACGGGGCGCCGGGGGAGGGCGGGGTGGCCGGGCCAGACGTCCAGGTCGTGTTCGCGGCGGTAGACGAGGTCGCAGTCCCAGCAGGTTTGCGGGACACCGTGGCTGTCGCGCTCGGTCGACTGCTCGAATTCCGCGGCGGCGGTCAGGCCGCAGAGCATGGTGACGGTTTCGCCGGGCTGGGGTACGCGGGTCAGCCGGGCGTGGTGCCAGCGGCCGTCGGCCACGGGGTGGATGGCGTCGGTGTCGACGTAGATCACAGCATCCATCGCTATCATCGCCTAAATTCGTTGCCATGTAAGGGAAGTTCAGTGCTCGGTGTTCGTCGTCGGTTCGATTCTCGCCACGACGGTGCTGACCATCCGTGCTGTCGCGCGCGCCGGGGCGAGGTCGAGCTGGGGGCCGGGTGGCCACCACCGGTCGCAGGGCACGAACCCGCCCGGCTGGTGCGGGCCCGGCGGCAGCGCGGTGAGGGTGTCGGGCAGCAGCGCGTTGAGCTGGGGGATGATGCGGAATCGGAGCGGCTCGAGCCCGCAGGTGGCGTGGATGTCGGCGACGGCGCGGGCGATCGCCGCGCGTGGTCCCGCCGCCGGAGCGGTGTGGCCGGAGATGACCAGGATGCTGCCTGGCGCCAGTATTTGGGTGTAGCGGGCGAGGAGTGCGCGTGCGGCGGGGTCGTCGCAGTGGCTGATGGCGGTGCCGAGCAGGACCGCGACCGGACGGTCGAAATCCAGGTCCGGCAGGACGGTGAGGGTGTCGGGGAGGAGGATGTCCGCGTCGTCGACGAACACGTTGTCCTCGGTGAGCAGGGCACGGGCATGCGCCAGCGCGAGTGGCTCGGTGCCGATGTAGCAGATCGTCGCGTCCGGGGCGTGGTGCCGGATGTCGGTGTGCAGGGGCTGGCCGGGCGGGACGAGCAGGTCGGCGAGCACGAACTGCGCGATGCCGGCGTGGCTGGCCAGGTAGCGCAGGACGCGTTCGTGGCAGCGGTAGGGCGCGCGGGCCAGTTCGGCGACGTCCGGGAGGACTTCCAGCAGTCGCCGAAGCATCCACTCGTCGGCCTCGTAGGGATGCGACATACCGAGCAGTGCTTGCGTCACCCGTACCGGGTTCGGTGCCAGCTGGTTGCCGTCCTCGCGGTCGAGATACCAGCTTCCCGAACGGCGGCTCGTGCCGTACGCGGGCAGTGCGACTTCGGGGAGCCGGGCGGCGGGACCAGGGGCGCGGCCCTCGGCCGCGACGCGCGCTGGTTCCGCCGCCCTTGTCCTCGCCGACGTCACCGGCCGAGGGGCCGGAGCCGGTGGCGGCGAGGAGAACCTGAGTTCGCTCATGGTCATGACCGATCTCCCGCTGATTCATCCTCCGGTGGGAGGATCTGCGGGCGCGGCCAGCCCAGCGGTACCGAGCACCGTGGCCCCGCCGCCGACGCGCGAACCGGGGCACCGGGCGAACCTGGTTCCGGTAAGGCCAGCAGCGTGTCGATCGCCGTCACCGGATCGCCGTGGAACTGCCAGCACACCATCTGCGGGTTCAACAGATCGGTGTCGGGCAGCAGCACCGCACGAAACGCCGAGGCCGCGGTGGCATCCCGGACGATGACGACGTCGGCGAAGGAGTCCCAGCACCACGACGCGGCCAGCCCGCGCGGCTGCGAGTCCGCGACGCCGAAGAAGTACAACGTCCACCGGCGTGCGCGAAGCCGCTCGAAGTGCCTGCCCAACGCGTCCACGACTATCCCACCACCAGACACGCACGAACCGGGAACACTGAGCGGACACGGTTCGCCCGTCGGACACAGTTGAGCCGGAACGCCGACCGCAGCGGGCGCTGGTCGTGGGCGGACCGGGATGAGCCGGAGACGGCACCACTGCGGATGGATGCCGCGCTCGAACTTGAGCTGGTCGAACGAGGAGCCTGATGAGTGCAGGTCCGGGCACAAATCGTCCTCGCCGCAACGAGGAAAGTGACAATCTCGGTTGCTGCCTCGTATCCGGGATCGAGCGCAAGAGTTGCGACCGGGAAGCTGTGCTCTGACAGCTTCTCGTGCAAGTCGCCGAGCAGCGCCGCAACTCGGCCATGGTCGATAACCCCGGGAGCGATGATCGCGACAGGTCCAACAAAATTGATCCAGGTGCGCAGACCATCCAGCGCCGCGGGGGCGTAGACGTCCGCGTCCCGTGACGCGACCCAGTTGTCGTCGACGAGATCGCAATGACCTCGCGCTGCGAAGACAGAATCGGGCTCGACGTAGACGACCGCTTGGAGATCAACTTCGAGGGCGTTGTTCCTGCCGTGGAGAATGTTCCGCATCCTGACCCAGACGGGTCGATCCAGGGAGTCGTAGGGGCTCATGTCCAGTCCTCGGGGATCTTCTCGGTCAGCACGGCCCGCGCGTGCGATATCAGTTCGGCCATCGACTGACGGCGGAGCACGACCGGGTCGGCGTCGTGGCCGATGACCAGGGCGCGTTTTGGGCCTTTGTCAGTGTCGAGCACGCCGATGATGACGCGGCTCGTTGCGCCATCGAGGCTCTTCGCAGGGACGACCAGACGTGTGATCCAGTTGAGTCCCGGCTGATCCCGCTGATCCGGCACGATCGCTCCCCGTTACGCTCTTTGTGCTCGTCGCCACACGATGACAGGCGATGACTGGTGTTGCGCATCAGTGTCATCGCGCAGATGTGGCTGGCGCAATGACCTGATCGGGTGACATGTGTCCGTCGGCGTCCCAGCAGCTAATGCGCTTGGGGGCTGCCGTAGCATGTGATGCATGGCTGACATCACCCCGAAGCGACCGGCGCCACCGGTCGGCGAAGCGCTCCGCCGCGCGCGGGAGAGTCGTGGCATTTCGCAGCGGAAGCTTGGCGTGCTCGTCGGCCATACCAGCCCCGGGCTTGTTTCACGCTGGGAAAGCGGGGATCGGGACCTGTCGCCCGAAGATGCCCAGGGCGTGATCGACGCTCTGGGGCTCAACGAAGAAGAGGCTGAGGAACTGCTGGCGCTCGCCAGAGGCGCCGGCCAGACACGACGGTTTGCAGTCACGCTGCCGGAACGGCGCGCGGAGCTGGCCGAACTGCTCGCCGCCGAGCGCACCGCGACCAACGTTATTCAGGTTGCACCGTTGCAGATCCCGGGAATTCTGCAGACTGCGGATGTCATCCGTAGTCAGATGCGCGCCGCGGCGGTTCCGGAACAGGAGATTGACGAACGCACGTTCACGCGCATCGGTCGTCGAGATCTGATCACGCGTCGGAAACCGGCGCACCTCGAAGTGCTTCTCGGCGAAGCGGCTCTCCTGCATCGCATTGCGGACAAGGACACTTGGGCCGATCAACTGCGCTACCTCAACGATATGGGCGAGCTGCCGAATGTCGATATCCGGATCGTCGGATTCGACTCGGGCTGGTCACCGCTGCTCGTCGGTGCATACATGCTCATCGAATCCGACCAGGCAGCGCCGATCGTGAGTTTGGACCTGCACGGATCCGGTCTGACGCTCCGATCTGCCGGAGACATCGCCCGCCACCGGCAGGACGCCGACGCGGTGCGAGAGAAGGCGATGAGCCCCGCTGCCACCGCGGAGCTCATCGCGAAGGTTCTGCATGAACTGGAGCAAGGATGATACAGCGAGGCACGTGGTTCAAGTCGAGCTACAGCCCGGACAAGGCGGACTGCGTCGAAGTCCGGCTCAGTGAAAAGGTCGGCATCCGAGACAGCAAGGCGCCGGAGGCCGGTCAATTGGCCGTCCCCGGGGAGACATGGAAGGCGCTTCTCCGGGTTGTCGCCGAGCGCTAACGGCAACCGCGGAACGCTCCGTGCGCCTTCGGGTGGGCGGGGCGTTCCGCTGTCCCCGGCGCCGGGCCGGTTGGCGTGAAGTCTTGCCAGAAACGGCGTGCCATGAGGTGCGCTGAGGTGACATCGGTACCAGAAGGCGCGGTCGCGCCGCTGCTTATTCCGGGCATCTTGCAGACCACGGATGTCATCCGGGCGATCATGGTTGCCGCTGAGGTGCCCGCGAGTGAGATCGGTGAGCGCGTGACCGTGCGCGTCGGCCGCCGGAACATGATCACTCGCAAGGATCCGGCGCATCTCGAAGTCCTGCTCGGCGAGGTCGCACTACGCAAAAACACTGGTGGACGGCAGGTCTGGGCCGACCAGCTGCGCTATCTGTTGGAGCTCAGCGAACTTCCCAACATCGACATCCGCGTGATTCCGACCGAGTCGGGATGGACACCCGCCGATACCGGCGCCTTCATCGTCCTCGATTCGGGCGGTGTCGAACCAACGATCGTGAACGTCGAGCTGCAGGGTGCTGGACTCATCCTGCACGACGAAGCTGATGTCGAGACGCATCGCAAGGCTGCGGCGTCGGTACGCAAGAGGGCGATGAGCGCGGCCGATACGCAGAAACGCATCACCGAGGTGCTCAAGGAATGGGAGTCGTACGATGACGTTACCGCCTAAGACTGACCGATGGATCAAGTCCAGTTGGAGCGCCGACAATGCTGACTGCGTCGAGGTCGCGCTGAAGGCGACGCATGATGTCGGCGTCCGCGACTCAAAGGATCCGCGCGGCGGGCAGCTGACGGTGCCAGGCGAGGCGTGGAATGCCTTCCTCGGCGGAATCCGCAGCTGATGCGGTGCGATGGCTGGTTCAAGTCGAGTCGGAGCAAGGCGACTGCCGACTGCGTTGAAGTGAAGCACGGCTCAGCGGTCGGTGTTCGCGACTCGAAAGATCCGCGCGGCGGGCAGCTCGCTGTGAAGAGCAAGGCGTGGCGCGCGTTCCTTGGCAGAATTCGGGACTGACGTCTACAGACCATGCCGCGCGCGGATCCGGCGGGCCGGACCAACCCCGCTCGCGCGGGGACGACGGGAAGGTCATGTACTGGGACTACCAGGGCAGGGGACCAACCCCGCTCGCGCGGGGACGACGCGCGCGGCGGCTCGTCGTTCCAGCGCTCGTTGGGACCAACCCCGCTCGCGCGGGGACGACGTCGTCATCAGCGACCTGACGAACACCGACATGGGACCAACCCCGCTCGCGCGGGGACGACACTTGTTGACCTGGAGGTTTAGAAGCCGTAACGGCGTTTTTCATTCACTTTCATCGGTCCTGCTGGCGGTGGGTGTTGATCTATCCGCGGTGCTGTGGACTGCACTTGTACCCGCTGGGAGGCCAGGCACGCCACCGGCCGGGTGTTGTCGCTGCGCATGTTCGCAGTCTCGAACTCGCCTTGACGGCTGTCAGTGGGCGAGTCGGGGCGTCAGGCTGTGGTGGGGGCTGGGTCGTATCCGTGTTGCAGGTCGGGTGTTCGGCCGGTTTGTAGTGCGGGGAGGCAGGCGTCGACGCGGCGGGCCATGTGCGGTTCGAGGTGGGCGTGGTAGGTGTCGCGGTCGCAGAATTCGAAGTAGGCGATTTCGGTGGGGTCGCACCGGAGGGCGGCGATGTCGGTGTCGGTGAGGATGCCGCCGTCGTAGAGGTGGTTGGCCAGGTGGGTCGGCGCGGCGCCGGGAATCGGTGGGGTGTAGGGAACCCAGTCGATGGCGAGGAGGCGGCCGAGTGCGCGGGTGATGCCGAGTTCCTCCTGCACTTCGCGTTGCGCGGTGGTGCGGGGGAATTCGCCGTGCTCGAGCCCGCCGCCGGGGATTTCCCATTTCTGTGCGCCGTAGGTGGTTTTGACGAGCAGGACGTGGCCTGCGTGGTTGCGGTAGATCACGCCGGCGCCCGCGGTCTGTTTCGGGCGCGACCGGTAGTACTCCTCGGGCGTGAGCTCCTGAACCTGGGTCATGCCGCGCGAGGCTACCCACAGTCCGATCAGCGGCCGTCACCGGAGGTGACTTAGACAGCGGGAGCCTGTTCGCGCAGTCGGTCGGTGGCCAGCTCGAACGTGCGCCGACAGCGCGGGCAGGCAAGCTGGCTGGTGAGGCGGTGTCCGCAATGGCAGACCCAGCCGCATTGGCGTGCCGGGTTGCCGAGGACGAGGGCGTGCGCGGGGACGTCGCGCAGCACGACGGCTCCGATCCCGACCAGCGCGTGGGGGCCGATATCGACGCCAGGGGCGACGCGGGCGCCGGCGCTGAGAGTGGCGCCACGGCGAACGGTCACGGGCCGCGCGGTCCAGTCGCCGGGGCGTTGAGGCTGACCGTCGGGTCGGGTGGCTCGAGGCTTGGGGTCTTCGGTGAGCACGACGTGCGGGCTGAGCATTGCTTCGGATTCGATGATCGCGCCGAAGACATCGCAGTGATTGCCGATTTTCACCCGGTCGCCGATGCGGCTGCGGGCGCCGATGTAGCAGCCGGTGCCGAGGATGCAGTCGTCGCCGATCGTGGCCTTGTCGGCGACTTGGACGTGGTGCCATATCCGGGTGCGCGAGCCGATGCGGGCGGTCGCGGCGACGATGGCGGTCGGCTGCACGATGGGGCCGTCGGTGGTGATCACGGTGTCGCCTTCTGGTTGGTCAGGGCGGTGATGAGGTCGCCGACGGTGGTGGCGCTAGCGAGCGCGAGGTCGGGGAGCGTCATGCCGGTGTCCTGTTCGATGGCGGTGGCGAGAGTGACGCGGTCGAGCGAGTCGTAGCCGAGAGCGTCGAGCCGATCGTCGAGTCGGATGGTGCCGCTGGTGCGGTGCCGGATGGTGGTCGCGGCGTGCAGGACCGTGGCCGCGGGATCGAGGGCGGGTTCCGATGTCGGCATGGGGACTCCAGACGTTCGACGAGGGGCAGTAGCGCGGGTACGGCTTCGAGGACCGGGGCCTGGGCGAACAGCCGGGCCAGCGTCTCGCCCACGGGGTCGCCGACGCGGGTGACGAGCGCGGGGAGGGCGTGGGCGAGCAAGGCGGTCAGCTGCCGGTGTGCTGCGGCATCGACCGGGATCGTGGGCCCTAGCAGGTGCTGGGCGAGCCCGCGAGCTGCCTCGGTGTCGACCAGTTCTGCTAAGGGCGGGACGGTGATGGGGCGGGTGGTCCGGTAGGGATGCAGGTCGAGTGCGGCGGGATCGTCGATGGCGTCGGCGATCAGGTCCGCCAGCAGCGGGGCGAGCAGGACGCCGCAGCGGTAGGTCGCGGTGGCCACGAGAAGGTTCGAGTCCCGTGCCGGGCCGACCAAAGGAAGGTGGTCGAGGGTGTAGGGCCGGTGGCCGACTTGGACGCGGTGCAGAGGCGCGGCACGCAGCCGTTGCTCCAGCCGACGTGTCCCGTCATCGATGAGCACGGCGATCTCGTCCAAGGTGGCCGCCGGGTTGTCGGCGGGGGCGATCGTGAGCCGGTTTGTCGCGCCGAGATACAGGTCCCCGTCGTGGCGGGGAACGAGGTGGGTGCCGCACGCGAAGGCGAGGTTGGGGGTGCGGACGGCGTGCGGCACCGCGACCGGGGCGCGCAGCAGCAGGCTCACTCCGCGCCCGGCCAGCACGGGCGGCACTCCGAGTTCGGCCGCGCGCGCACCGAGCAGGCTCGGGATGCCGGTGCCTGCGGCGAGCACCGTTCGGGCGCATTCCACGGTGCTTCCGTCGGTACAGCGAATCCGTGTCGGCGTCGTGCCGGTGGTGACCTCGACGGCGTCAACGGCGTGCCAGCGGACGCGGCGGTGACGGGCGACCGCGGTGCTCAGCGTGGTGATCAGGCGGGTGATATCCAGGCTGGGTTCGCCGGGAAGCCACAGCCCGATCGCCGGTGGGACCTCGGGGCGCAGACCGTCGATGTCGGTTCCTGCGGTGATTTCGGCGGTGTGGCCGGCATCGTGGGCGGCGCGGGTGATCGCCGCGACGCTGTCCCGTTCGGCCTCGGTGGCCACCACCCAGGTTCCCGCGGTCAGCGGCACGGGGATCCCAGTAGCGGTAGCGAGTTCCTCCAACCACGCCGGATATCGAGCGAGGGCGCGCAGCCGTTGCTCGACGTCCATCGCGACACGCGATTCGGGCTGAGCCGCGTCGACTTCCGAGAAAGGCGAGAGCATCGCCCCGGCGGCCGCGCTGGCCTGCCCGCGCGCACCCGCCCCGGGCCGCGGCCCGATGATCGTGACGGCATGACCACGGCGCAGGAGCTGGTGCGCCACGGCCAGCCCGACCACGCCAGTCCCCACGACCGCGACGTCGGCGGCCGGGTGCGCGTTCACGCCGCGCTCCCGCAGTGCGGCTGCATGCTCCGCCGCACCGGTGCGGCCGACTCGGCGCGCACCTTGGCCTGGCACAGCAAACGCCGTTGCTCCGGCGCGACGGTGCCCTGCGGGCCGAGCGCGTCCCGGCCGTGGGCGACGCGGCGCTGATCGACAATCAGCACCTCGCCATGGCGTAACCGCACTCGGGTCACGGTTTTCTCGAGTGCGGTAGCGAATCGTTGCAGGACAGGCAGATGCGGCCGGTTGCGTGGGTCGGTCAGCATCTTACCCGCCCGGCGGATCCACCCGGTTCCGCTGTCGTTGTCCAGAACGGGAAAGGGCAGCAGCGGCTCGCCCACGCCGCACAGCCCGTCGGCCCGTCCTTCGAAGAATTCCTTACGTCGCAACACTTCTCGCTCGGCGGCATCGGGCGTCGCCACCGCGTCGCGCAGGTTCCCGAGCACGGACGTGCCGCCACCGGCCGGGTCCGGGCGCAGCATGAGCAGGCTGGTGTAGTCCGGTGGCGCGGTCACGTTCGGCGCGTCGATGTGCAGGGACTGCGCGCCGAAGCCACCAAAACTCGCCGGATCCCGTTGCGGCTCCGACAATCCGTCCAACCACAGGCCTTGCCCACCGTCGATGGAGAAGAACGGGATCCCGAACCCGGCCAGCACACCGGCTGCCGCGCGCCGCAGCAGCGCGGCGGGAAAAGCCGATGGCAGCGCGGCGATGGCCCACCCACGTCGATTCATCAGCCGGGCCAGTGTCGCCACGACGGCGTCGCCGCCGATGCGCAGCGCCACGCGGGATGTTTCGATACGGTGGCGTGCCCAGGCACAGCCGTCCACGTCCAGGTCGGTCTCGGCCAGCGCGCTGGCAAGGCTCGCGGGAACGCGGGTGCGGTTGGCGGTCACGGCGATCTCCTTCGCGGCTAGGGACGATGCGGTCGCTCTAGCTTCACGCGCCGCGCGGTACGTTCACCAGCTCATCGGCTGTTCACCGCTGTGCACCGGCTGCGAATCCGTTGTGCACGCCGTCCGCCGAAATCGCAGGCAGCACGGCATCAGGCGGAGCACAGGACTCACCGGATTCGCATTCGGGTGACTACACTGTGGTGTCCGAGCAGGTGCCGATTCCGCGTGACCGCCACGGCGAGGGGGACACGGATGGCTGGACGGAAGCAGCGCCACCCGCACTTGACCACGAGCGCGATCTCGCCGCTACGGCAGGCGCGGCAAGCCATCCCCGCCACCCTGGAACAGGTCTGCCACGCCCTCGAGCGGCGCGGACATCCCGGTGTCAGCGCGGGCATGCTCTCGGCGTGGGAGACCGGCCGCCACGTCACCAGCCTCCGCTACCGCAAGGTGCTCTGCGAGTTCTACGGCCGCCCACCGACGCAGCTTTTCGCCCACCAGGACCGCAAGCTGACCGGGACGGCGGAGACGCCGCGGCTTCTGGTGGGGCACCACGATCTCAGCGACGCGATGATCGACGTGGTCCAGCGGGCGCAGAACTACTTGGTCGTGCTCGGCTCTCGTTCGCGTGACGAGGTCTACCTGCGCGCCATCGAGACTGTGCTCGCCGCCCGGGCCGAGCTGGTCCACTATCGGGTGTTGTTCGGGCCGCCCCGGCATCAGGTTCTCAAAGATCACCTGCTGCGGCTGCTGGAGCTGCGGGATCCGCACGACCGCAGCCGCGGTCTCAAGACGCTGCACATCGGGATGATCGATGACGACCCGGGCACACCGGAGAGGTTCCTCTGCGCCTCGGAATCGTGCGCTGTCGTGCCGGTCCCGTCGGTGACCTCCGCCGAGGCGTTCGACTCCGGCGTGCTGTTCGCGGCCGGCGTCGCCGAGCGCTACGTCGACCACGCCCGTCAGTGCTACGCCGCCGCCCGCAAGATCGAGACGGCCCACGCCGTGCGGGCGCTGCCCGCCGTGCGAAGCTGGACCGAGACCACCGCACCGATCCCGGCGGACAGGAGGTGACGTGCTTGAGCGCCCTCGACCGACCGCACCACCTGCCGGAAGTCCTGGCCGCGGCGAAACAGGACCAGGATTCGGTCCTGGCGTTGACCCGTGAGCTGGTCGCGATCCCCAGCCGGGGCGGCATCGACCCGTATGACGGGGTCCTGGACACGGTGCGGGCCTGGTTGTCCGATCATGGCCTCGACACCAAGACACTCACCGACGCGACCGGAGCGCCGGTGGGGCTCACCTGCGAGATCCGCGGCGCCCATCCCGGCCCCCGCTGGGTTCTGGACGCCTGCCTGGACACCGCGCCCTTCGGCGACGCGGACGCCTGGACCTATCCACCTACCTCGGCCACCGTGGCCGACGGGTGGCTGCACGGACGCGGCGCCGCCGATTCCAAGGTCGGCGCCGCCATCTTCTGCCATATCGCCGCCCGGCTCGCGCCCGTGGCGGCGCACCTGCACGGCACGCTGGTGCTGCTGTTCGACGTCGACGAGCACACCGGCGGGTTCGGCGGCGCGAAAGCCTACTTCGACGGGCCGCACGCGCCGGACGACGTCGCCGGAGTCATGATCGGCTACCCCGGGATGGCCAAGGTGGTCGTCGGCGGCCGCGGCGTCTACCGGACACGTCTGCACGTCCATGGCGTCTCCTCGCACTCCGGTGGCTCCAAGACAAGCCCGAGCGCGATCGAGAAGGCCGCCCACCTGGTCCGCACCTTGTCCACGGCCGACCTGCCGGACGGGGCCGGCCCGGCTTTTCCCTTGCCCGGCAAGCTCACCGTCACCGCCATGCGCGGTGGCGAAGGATTCTCCGTCACCCCGGACCTGTGCGTGCTCAACGTGGACATCCGCACCACACCCATCTTCGACGCCGCCGCGGCCGAGACGCTGCTGCGCGAGCGTGTCAGCCACGTCGACCATGACTGGCCGGACACCCCGCCGACCGACATCCGGCTCGACACCTGCTGGCCCGCCTACGCCCTCGACGACCAGTCCCCGCTACGCACCGCACTCCTGAGTGCCGCCCGCGCCGCCGGGGTCGAACCCACCGCGAAAATCGCCGGGCCCTCCAACATCGGCAATTACCTCGCCGGCCTCGGAATCCCCGCGACCGCGGGATTCGGCGTCACCTATACCGGGCTCCACGCCACCGACGAACGCCTCCAGATCGACACCATCCCCACCGTCCAAGCTGCCTACCACGCGGCGGTGTACGCACTGCTCACCACTGCCGCCGCCGACGGCCGACCGCCACGATGACCTACCGCGGACTCGGGTCCGTGTTTCGCGGGCGGGTTTCTCAAGCGTCGGACCGGTCCGGCCAGACTTGGAGCAGCCAGTCCTCACCGCGCAGCTCGTCGCCGTCCTCGGTGATGTCGCGGGTTCGCGTTCGCCGGGCACGGAGCACGTAGTGACCCGGGCCCAGGAGTTCGGCGTTCCTGTCGGACGCGGACGCGATGACCGCGCAGATCGTCACCGTCCCCGACGGGCTGAAAAACCGCTGATCGGGTGCTTGAGCTTCCGCTTCGGTCGGCATGTCGGCCGGCGGTTCGGAACGCCATAGCTCCAACGTCACGGATGCTTCCAGCGCCTTGTCCCAGGCGTGGAAGACAGCGCCACCGTAGCCCGCCGCGACGAGCCATTCGCTCTGTGCGGGACGGAGGTCGGTGAGAACGGCGTCACCGAGGTAGTCGAAGACGGCAAACTGGGAATGGTCGACGGGCACGGTCGCCTGGTAGGTGGCCGCAAGACCTTCGTCAGGCACGTGACCTCCGGGCGTGGGCGGCAGTTGTGTCGGTGACACTACGCGACGGGAAGGGCGCCGTAGGTCAGCTCGCCGTGCACTGCGCGGGACCCTCCGCCTGCGCGGGACGACTTCGGCCGGCTCGCGCGCAGCGCCACAACTACGGACCAACTCCGCCTGCGCGGGGGACGACGAGCTGTTGCTGCTGGAGGTCTCGCTGTCGTCGGGACCAATCCCGCTCGCGCGGGGACGACGCTCGAAACGCGACCCGGAGGACCCGCACCAGCGGACCAACCCCGCTCGCGCGGGGACGACGAGGCGATGTGGCCCGGGAACCGGCCGCAGACGGGACCAACCCCCGCTC
The DNA here is from genome assembly GCF_042739895.1 of Amycolatopsis sp. NPDC059021. Classification (NCBI taxonomy): domain Bacteria; kingdom Bacillati; phylum Actinomycetota; class Actinomycetes; order Pseudonocardiales; family Pseudonocardiaceae; genus Amycolatopsis; species Amycolatopsis sp. NPDC059021. Next base: position 46,987 of record NZ_JBHYIQ010000035.1, on the reverse strand, counting down.
GCGCGGGGACGACTCCCTCGTGGACCTCACCGGCGCCGTGAAGTACGGACCAACCCCGCTCGCGCGGGGACGACCGCGGCCATCGACCCTTGCAGGTAGTGCAGCCGGGACCAACCCCGCTCGCGCGGGGACGACGAACTCCAACAGCGAGTTCAGATGCTCGCGCTGGGACCAACCCCGCTCGCGCGGGGACGACCCTCCCGCCGACGATCTGGCGTGGCTGCTCCAAGGACCAACCCCGCTCGCGCGGGGACGACGGGTTGTGGATCAAGGTGGAGGGCGGCTACCAGGGACCAACCCCGCTCGCGCGGGGACGACATGCGGCGTCAGTGCGCACAGCCGGGCGAGTTCGGACCAACCCCGCTCGCGCGGGGACGACTGATGACGCGTGCCGCCGGGGCGACCGCCGCGGGGACCAACCCCGCTCGCGCGGGGACGACACCCTCGTGCCGCTCACGGCGCACGACTGCGTGGGACCAACCCCGCTCGCGCGGGGACGACACTTGTTGACCTGGAGGTTTAGGAGCCGTAACGGTGTTTTCCATTCACTTTTCATCGGTCCTGCTGGCGGTGGGTGTTGATCTATCCGCGGTGCTGTGGGCTGCAGATATCTGGATGAGGGTGTGCTGGCCTGGGAATCTACCTGGCAGCACTGCCGTACGGAGTCAGCGCGGAGTTGCGGATGCTCGAAGCAGGTGCGGTTCAGTTGCTGCCCGAGGTGGCTGCGTATGGATCTTCGTCGGGGGTGAGTCGCCCGTCGGCTCGCCATTTGCGGAGGACGCGGCGGCCGTAGTTGTGCGTTCCGGCGACGCGGTCGAGTTCGGCGCCGGTGGGTGTCCGGCCGTGGAGACGTTGGGCCTTGTAATGGGTCCACATGCGTTCTTCAGCGGTCAGCCCGGCAGCAGCTTCAGTTGTCTTGGCCGGGATGACGGTGAGACGGACGCCGTTGGGTGTTTCGAGTCCGGTCTCGTGGCAAAGGAGGACGGCATTGGGTGGCTTCGCGGTTCGGTGGCGTTTGAGGGCTCGGTTGAGGAGCTCGACCGCGAGGAGCAGGGCAAGGGGCGGGCAGGCGGCGACCGCGATAGAGAGCACGTTCAGGTTCGGTGCGGCGCCGATGTTGGCGCAGAGGGACAGGGAGATGCCGAAGAGGAAGGCGAGCCAGGCGGCCCATCGGCTGCCTCCGCCGTGGTGGGGCTTCCACAGTTCGACGGTGGCGGTGGTGAGCAGGCCGTAAACGATGAGGGGCTAGATCGCTGCGGTGTCTTTGTCGGCGCCGAAGTGGAGGGCGAATTCGCGGCCGTGGCGGTAGGAGGCGTAGGCGGCGCCGAGGGCGACGAGTGCGGTGCAAGCGCATTGCACCCAGAGGGCACGGTCGCGCCGGAATCGGCCGGTCGACGTACCGCTGTCCTGGTCGGGTGACTCCGGCGAAGTTGGGCTGGGTAGGTGAGCGACCGGTGTGTTCGAGAGTGGACTGCGGTGATCTGCCCCAGCGTTCGGGAACGGGTGTTCGTTGTGCTGGCTGCGGGCGGAGGTGGCGGTCGACTGCGCGTGGTTCATCGGGCTGCACCGCCTCGGCGGCGACGTCGGGCGACCTCCAACGTCGCGGAGATCCGCAGCTCACGGCGGGTTCGACTACGCGTAGATGCTGCGCGAATCCCATCGGGGGTACGAACCCACGCTGTTAGCCAAAAGGTGGCTGGCAGCTGTGAAGTTTGGCGATCGCATTTTTTGGAGCAGCGGGATGCCGTTGGCGACGATCGGCTTTGCGTCGCCGAGGTTCGGTGCCAAGCGGACGCAGGAGACCCGTCGGCGAGACTTGCTCCGAGACAGGGCGGGGCAAGTCTCGGAGTTCTCGATGGTGGTCTCGCTCTATGAGCAAGAATTTTCACCTCCCGAGGTGAATCAAACGAGGCAAGTGGTGTGCATGTCTTCGGGGTAGACCGTCGGGACGACCGAAATGCTGGCTGTGGCCTGGTCGATTGTCCACAAGCACAGATATCCGGGCGCACCAATAGTCCTGCGACCATCCACATCGGACACCGCCGACGTCGAGGCGGCTCGCGGGCTCGGGTGCGTGCAGGTTCTCGCCACCCATGTCGGCGGTGTTGTTGCACAGGAACATCCGTGTGTTCTTCGCGGGGCCGCCGGGGCGTCAGAACGCGCCGCGGACGGTGCCGCCGTCGACGCGGATCGTCGCGCCGCTGATGTACTCGGCGTGCGGGCCGCACAGGTAGGCGACCGCCCCGGCGATCTCCTCGGGCCTGCCGTAGCGGCTCCTGTCGTTGGGCACGATCTCGCGGACGGAGTTGTACTCGATCTCTTCCCAGGTCTGCCCCCAGCCGCGCTCCGGTGACAGCGCGGTCAGGAAGTCCTGGACCGCGGGAACGAGGATCGCGCCGGGCGCGACGATGTTGGAGGTCACGTGCGTACCGGCCAGGTCGCGGGCCAGGGATACCGCCAGATTGTGCCGGGCGGCCAGTGACGCGTTGTAGTGCGGATGGCTGTCGAACGGCTGCGTTCCCAGCCCACCTCCGATGGTGACGATCCGTCCGTAGTCGCGTTGGCGCATGGCGGGGACGAGCCGCTGGATCATCCGTACGCCGGAGACGACGTTGACGTTGTAGGTGTGCAGCCAAATATCAGAGGTGGTCTCGCCCCAGTTCAGGTGTTCGTAGGCGCCGGCGTTGTTGACCAGGATGTCGACGACGCCGCCGGCAAGCGCCTGCTCGGCGGTCCGGTCCGCCCCGGTGTCGGTGCCGAGATCGCCCACCGCGACGGCCGCCTTGCCGCCGTTTTCGATGATCGAGCCGGCGACCGCCTGCGCGCGTTGGGCGCTACGGCCGTGGATCACGACTTCGGCACCCTCGGCGGCGAGCAGCCGAGCGGTGGCTTCACCGAGCCCGGCCGTCGAACCGGTGATCAGGGCGCGACGACCCGTGAGTTGTAAGTCCATGGGAAACTCTCCGATCTGGGCGATGTCTACACTTGTATACTACTCACAGTTAAGTCGCCGCTTGTATACTTTTCGGTATGAGCCGCCCCACACCCCGCCCCCGCAACGCCGCCGCGACGCGACAGGCCATCCTCGACTCGGCCGTCACGGCGTTCACCCGCCACGGATACGACGGTGTCGGTCTCCGCGAGATCGCGGCCGCGGCCGGCGTGACGGCGATCCTGGTCAACCGTTACTTCGGCTCCAAAGAAGCCTTGTTCACCGAGGTCGTCGCAGTCTCCTTCGCCCAACCCACGATGATCCCGGGGGAACCGGGAGACACGACCGACCTGGCCGTCCAGATCGCCCGCGCTCTCGTCGCCCGCACCGCCGCGGACGCCGACCATCTGGGCCCGTTCGAGCTGATGCTCAAGTCGGCGGCCAACCCGAAAGCCGCGGAGATCATGCGCGCCGGCATCCGCGAAAACGTCGGCGCGCGGTTCACCGGCGCTCTGCACGGCGCTCATGCCGGGCAACGTGCCGAGCTGGGGCTGGCCTTGCTGGCGGGTACCTGGCTGATGCGCCGGATCATCGGCACCCCCGCACTGCGTGAAGCCGATCCCGAACAGCTGACGAATCAGATCGTCCGCGTCCTCGCCACGATCGTCGAGCCACACACCGACCCGGGAGCCGTGCCCGGCTGACCCAGCGTCGGCGCCACTGGTACCGCGCAAGCAGAGAGCAGCAGGTCGTCGCGCCGACGACGTCGATCGCGTGTATGCACCGTGGCGGCACGCTGGATTCATGTCCGACACCACTTCCGGGGAATCCCGGGCACTTGCCCTGCCGAACCTGCTGCGGAGCGCGATCGAGGCCGCGCGGGACGAAGCCGACAAGCTCGGCCGCCTGCCGGGTCACCTGGTCGCCGAACTGCGCGATGCGGGTGCCTTCAGCCTGTTCACCCCTGCCGAGTACGGCGGGCTGGAGGTTTCGCTCACCACCGCGCTGACCGTCTACGAGCGGTTCGGCCGGATCGACACCTCGGCCGCCTGGGTGGTGTGGAACGCCAACTTCGGCTTCACCGCGGCGATGCTCGGCGAGGCGGGCGCGGCGAAGGTCTGGGCCGGCAGCCCGGAGCCGGTGCTGGCGAACGCGGGCCAGCCGGGCGCCGCCGTTGCGGTGGACGGCGGGTACCGGCTCTCCGGGCATTGGCGCATCGTCAGCGGGATCGAAGCGGCCGAGTGGTTCGTCCCGCTCGGCGTCGTGATGGACGGCGAGCAGCCCGCGACGACCGAGGCGGGCGGACCGGACGTACGGCTGTTCCACGTTCGCCAGGACCAGCTGAAGATCGAGCACACCTGGAACGTCAGCGGCCTGCGCGCGACCGGCAGTCACGGGGTGGTGATCGAGGACGCGTTCGTCCCGGCCGAGCTGACCGCGAGGATCGACACCCCGCTGCGCCTGGACCGGCCCCCATACCGGCTCAACCCCATCCTCCTGGTCTTCGCCGGCTGCACCGCCGTCGCGCTGGGCACGGTCGAGCAGGCCATCGACGAACTGGTCGCGCTCGCGCCCGGCAAGACGACCCCGTTCGGTGGTCTGCTCGCCGAGCAGCCCCACGTCCAGGAATCATTGGCCCGCCAGGAAACCGCGGTACGGGCCGCGCGGCTGTTCCTGTTCGACGTGGCCCGGCGGATCGACGAGACCGCCGAGCGCGCCGAGCCGTCCACCCCCGCCCTCCATGCCGATCTGCACTCGGCCATGGCCCACGCGGCCGTCGTCGGCAGGGAGGCTCTGGTCGCGATGTACCAGCTGGGAAGTTCCACCTCGCTCTACCGGGGCAACGCTCTCGAGCGGCTGTACCGCGACGGGATGGTGGCACTGCAGCACGTCAACCAGGCCCCGGAATTCTTCGGCGGTTCGGGACGGGTGCGGCTCGGCCTGGAACCCGGTTTGCCGTTGTTCTGACGGCACCGCGCCGGGGCGTCCAGGGGGTGGTCGTCAGCGTGCTCGCCCGGGAACGGTGATGGTCTGGTACTCGGTGTAGGTGCCGAGCCCGACCGCGCCGTACTCCCGGCCGAGACCACTGGCCTTGAAACCGCCGAACGGGCCGTCGAACCCGATGGGGGCGCCGTTGATCGTGACGGTGCCTGTGCGTACGCGGCGCGCGATTTCCAGCGCGTGCGCGGGGTCGGCCGACCACACGCCGCCGGACAGGCCGTACTCGGAGTCGTTGGCGATGCGGACCGCGTCGTCTTCGTCGTCGTAGGCGATGACGACCAGGACCGGGCCGAAGATCTCCTCCTTGGCGATCCGCATCGAGTTGTCCACGTCGGCGAACAGCGTCGGCGTGACGTAGAAACCGCTTTCCAGTCCCGCCGGCACTTCCGGACCTCCGGTGACGAGCCGAGCGCCTTCGGAAACGCCGATCCGGATGTAGTCGAGTACGCGCTGCTGCTGATCGCGGCGGACCATCGGGCCGATGAAGGTCGACTCGCCGGCCGGGTCGCCGACGCCCAGGGACTCGACGAGTTCCTTGAGGCCGGCGACGATCTCGTCGTAGCGGCCGCGCGGTGCGAGGATGCGGGTCTGCGCGATGCACGATTCGGCGTTGTTGAGCAGGGAACCGAACTTGACGCCCTGGATCGCGGCGTCGATGTCGGCGTCGGGCAGGATGATCATGGCCGACTTGCCGCCCAGTTCCAGGCTGACCCGCTTGAGCTGCTCCCCGGCCAGCGACGCGATGCGGCGGCCGGCACGGGTCGAACCGGTGAAGGCGATCTTGTCCACGTCCGCGTGCTTGACCAGGTGCTCGCTGGTCTCGCGGTCGGCGGGCAGCACGCTGATCACGCCCTCGGGCAGACCGGCCTCCGCCAGCAGCCGGGCGAGCAGGTTCATGCTGAGCGTGTTCTCGGGCGAGACCTTGAGGACGACCGTGTTGCCGGTCAGCAGCGCGGGCAGGATCTTCGCCATGGCCGACGAGAACGGTGAGTTCCACGGGATGATCGCGGCCACGACGCCGACCGCCGCGCGGCGCACGATCGAGCGGAACGGCGCGCCCGGATCGGACGGCTGAAGAGTCTCCTCCCAGGCGAACTCCTCGGCCGCCTTCAGGTAGGCGTTCGCCTGACGGGTCAGGCCGGGCTGGCCCGCCTTGGTGAACCACAGGGCCGAACCGTTTTCGGCCGAGATGAGGGCCGCGATCTCCTCGGCGTGCTCCTCGCGGAGCTTGACGAGCCTGCGGATGACCGCGATCCGTTCCGCGGGCGAGGTACGAGGCCACGGCCCTTCGTCGAAGGCCTTTCGGGCGGCGGCGACGGCGCGGTCGACGTCGGCGGGCTGCGCCTGCGCGGCGCGGCCCAGCACCGACTGGTCGTGCGGGGACCGGATGTCCATCAGCTCCGCGCTGCTCGGCGTGGCCCACTCGCCGCCGATGAAGAGTTGCTCGTAGGTGATCACTGAGGCCTCCTTCAGGCTGTTCTGTCTCACAAATGTAGCAGTTTTAATGAGGTAGTGACACAGATGTGAGGCAGAAGACGGAGAGTGTGGCCGGACGGTCGTTCACCAGGGCAGGGGGCCCTCGTCGTTGTGGAAGCGGCCCGTCCCGTTGCCTTCGGTTGCCCAGTAGACGGACGCGCGGGCGCCTTCATCGACGGTGCGGACACCGGCGAAACCGTTGAGGTCCGTCGCGGTGTAGCCCGGTGTGACCGAGTTGACCTGAATATGAGCCAGCGCGGGATCGTCGAGGAAGGCGTTGGCGTACTTGACGGTGAGCATGTTCACCGCCGCCTTCGCCGCGGAGTACACAAAGGACTCGTGCGAGCGGGCGAACATCGAGCCGGGCTCCGTGGTTTTGCTGAACATCGCCGAATCGCTGGCGACGTTGACGACCCGGGCCGCGGGGGACTTCCGCAGCAGCGGGAGCATCGCGTGGGTCACGCGGATGAGGCCGAACACGTTGGTCTCGAACTCGGGGCGCGCGTCCTCGCCGGTGACGTCGGTGGCGGGCTTGCGGATCAGCATGCCGGCGTTGTTGACCAGGACGTCCAGGCGGCCGTACTCGCGGTCGATGTGCGCCGCCGCGGCCTGGACGGAGCTGTCATCGGTGACGTCCAGGCGTACCGGGTGGACGATGATCCCGGACCCGGCCAGTTTTCCGGCCGCCTGGGCGCCCTTTTCCGGGTCACGGCTGCCGAGGAGCACGGTGTGGCCCAGTTCCGCCAGCCGGCGTGCGGTGGCCAGTCCGAGGCCCTTGTTGGCGCCGGTGACCAGGGTGATCTTGGTGGGGGACATGTGCCTGCCTCGCAAAAGAAGAAGTGAAAGTACCCCTACACTTTAAGCGTAGGTAGACTACGGTTGTCAACCCGAGGAGGTGTCATGGAGGTTTCCCTGCCCACGCGCCGTCCGAAGCGGACGGACGCGCGACGCAACTTCGACGCGCTGGTGGCGGCGGCCCGGGAAGCGTTCGCGGACAACGGATCGCAGGTGTCCCTGGAGGACATCGCGCGGCGGTCCGGCGTGAGTATCGCCACGCTGTACCGCAATTTCCCGACGCGGGAGGACCTCGTCGAGGAGGTTCACCGGGAGGAGGTCGAAAAGCTCTGCCGGGCGGCGTCCGGGCTCGACGACCTCGACCCGTGGGACGCGTTGGTGACTTGGCTGCACCACTTCACCGACTACATCGGCACGAAGCTCGTCTTCGCCGACGCGCTCAACCGCACCACGGGCGGCTTCCAGGCCTGCCGCAAGGCGATGCGGGACGCGGGTCGCCCGCTGGTGGAACGAGCCCAGCGGGCGGGTGCCGCGAATCCGGACATGACGATCGACGATGTGCTGCGGCTGGTCGCGGGCATCAGCACCATCGAGTACGTCGACGATGTCCAGCGCGGGCGCGTCTTCGCCCTGGTGCTCGCGGGTATGCGCGCCCCGGGGCGCTAGCCCCGCCGAGCGCGCGGCGGGTCACCGCGGTGTCCACTGTGGATGGACGGTCGACGAGTGCCCCGGGGCGGGCGACGCCGCCGCGCGGATCAGACCAGGGAAGCGCGGGCCGCGCTGATCCGCGCGTGCATGCGCCGCAGGCCGGGGCCGGGCTCCAGCCCCAGGTCGTCGTCGAGCAACCGGGCGATCCGCCGATAGGCCGACAACGCGTCGTCTTGGCGGCCTTCACTGTCCAGTGCCCAGATCAGCAGCTCCCACAACCGCTCGCGGTAGGGCTCGCGTGCCGTGGCCAAGGTCAGTTCGGCGATCGTGTCCGCGCAGTGGCCCTGGCCGATGTCCAGTGCCCAGAGTTCCTCCATCGCCGACGCCCGCAGCTGCTCCAGCCAGGTGCGGCGGCCCTCGAAGAACGGGCCGCCCAGACCGCCGAGCGCGGGCCCTCGCCAGAGCGCGAGCGCCCCGCGCAGCAGCCGCGAGGCCTCGGTGTCCTGGCCGCGGGCGCGGGCCTCGCGCGCCTCGGCCGTGGCCTGGCGGAACATCGTCACGTCGACCGCGGCGGGATCGACGAGCAGCTGGTAGCCGCGGCCGGCGGACCGGATCTCCGCCTCCGTGCCCCGCCCGGCTGCGCCTGCTTCGGCCAGTAGCCGGCGCAGCCGCGAAATGTACGTGCGCGTGGTGACGATCGCGCTGCGCGGCGCCTCGGCGCCCCACAACCCGCCCACGATCTCGTCGAGCGTGAGCTGCCGCCCCTCGCTGAGCAGCAGGAGAGCGAGCACCCCGCGCTGCTGCGGGGATCCTGCGTCCAGCTCCTGACCGTCGTGCCAGATCCTGATGGGGCCCAGCACCCCGAAACTCACCCCGGCCATGATGGTTTCCCCGCCCTTTCGCGATGCGCGAGATTGTGAAGTCGAGCCGCGGCGACGCCGACCGGCCCTGTCACCACTGTGACAGAAGCACCGGGACGGCTTCGCGGGAACCCGCCGCATCGCGTTTCGTGGACAGGACGTCTACAGGTTGTCTACACCACTGCCCTAGGAATGGTGCGCTGACGGGAAAGTGTGACGGACGAGAGGTACGCGGTGGGCAAGGACGTCGTCACCGCAAGGGGTTGCGGGACACCGTCGGCCGTCCTGACGATGGGGCGACGTACAGGCACAGCGTCAGGTGACGCTCGCGAGGGCCGTTCCGGCAGGCCTACTTTCCGGGTATGCGGAGCCAGGCAGTCGTGATTGGACGGCAACACGCGGATTCGGCTCAGTGCCGGTTCACCATTCTCGGACCGCCCGGGCTCAGCCGCGGTGACGCGGAGCTGGATCTGGGCGCGCCGCAACAGCAGGCGGTGCTGATGCTGCTTCTCGTGCGCAGCGGGACTTTCGTCCGGATCGGCGAGCTCATCGACGGCCTGTGGGGCGATCGGGCCCCGGCGACCGGTGAGGCCGTCATCCGGACCTACATCTCGCGGATCCGCCGGGTGTTCTCCGAGCACGGCCTGGGTTCGGCGATCCGCTCGCAGTCCGGTGGCTACATGCTCGACCCGTCGTTGTTCGTGCTGGACGCGGCCGAGTTCACGCGGCTGGTCGAGACGGCGCGGCAGGAACGCGTGGGCGGTGCCGTGCCGGATGCGGCCGCGCACCTGCGCGAGGCGCTCGGCCTGTGGACGGGCACCGCGCTGGCCGGAGTGCCGGGCGAGGCGGCCGAGCGGGAACGCTCCCGCCTGGAGCGGCTGAAGCTGACCGCCGTGCAGGAACTGCTGCAGTTGCGTCTGGAGATGGGCGAGCACGCCGAGGTGGTGGCCGAGGTGCCGCTGCTCATCCAGCTGAACCGGCTGGAGGAGCCGCTGTACGAGATCTACCTGCTGGCGCTCTACCGCAGCGGCCGTCGCGCCGAGGCGCTGGAGGTCTACCGGATGGTCTACGACCTGTTCGGCAAGGAGCTGGGCGTCAGCCCTGGCCCGCAGCTGCGGGCCATTCACGAGAAGATTCTGCGGGCCGACACCGACGCCGAGGACGAGTTCGTGCCCGCCCCGCGCCCCCGGGTGACCACGCCGCCTGCCGGGGAGCCACCGGGCGAGCCGGCCGGCGCGGCACTGGACCGCAACGTCGGTTCCCGGTTCGTCGGGCGGGACGCCGAGCGCGCGGCGTTCGCCGCCATGCTCGAACGCGGTCGCGGCGAAGGCCTCGAGGTGTTCTTCGTGTGCGGTCACGCGGGCATCGGCAAGTCGACCCTGCTGCGCCGGTACAGCGACGACGCCGTGGCCGCGGGCCGAACGGTGTGGCATCTGCATGACCTCACGACCGCGGAGCTGCGGGAACGTCTCGAACAACTCGCCAAAGGACTCGCGGGGACCTCCGCCGGCCCGGTCGTCCTCGTCGACTCCTTCGAGCGGCACGTCGAACTCGAGCCGTGGTTGCGCGACACCTACCTCCGCACGCTTCCCGCCGATTCGATCGTCGTCGTGGCGGGCCGGGCCGGGCCCAGCGTCGCGTGGATCACCGACCCGGCGTGGTCCGGCGCGATCGTGGCGCGGCAGCTGGAAGCCCTCAGCGCGGCGGAGTCGGCGGCGCTGGTCGAGGCGCGTGGTGCCGACGCCGGGTTCGCTCCGTCCATTGTGGATTTCGCGGCGGGTAACCCGCTCGTGCTGTCGCTGGCCGCCGAGGTCGGCCGGAGCATGTCGCACACCGGGCAGCCGTCACGGCGCGAGGCCGTGCGGTTCGTGGTCGACGCCGTGCTGGACACTCTGCTCGACGACGTTCCGTCGCCGCGGCATCGGTGGGCACTGCACGTGTGCGCGCACGCCCGCTACACCACCGAAGACCTCCTGCGGGTGGCGGTGCCGGAGGGCGACGCCGCGGAATTGTTCGACTGGCTGCGGGTGCAGCCCTACGTCGAGACGCCGGGGCACGGACTGGACATCAACGGGGTGCTGCGGGAAGCGCTGGAGGCCCACCTGCGGTGGCGGGACCCGGTCGGCTACGAGCGGATGCACCGGCGGATCCGGCACTACGTGATGAACACGCTGCTGCGCGACGCGACCGAGCCGAGGGCCGGCGCGGCGGTCATGCGGACCATCAGCCATCTGCGGCGCCGGGGCGGGGTGACCGGCCGCTACGTGTCGGCCACCGGTGACCCGGACGTGCGGGCCGCCCGCGTCACCCCGGCGGACCACGACGAGCTCGTCGCACTGGCGCGCGAGACCTACGGCGAGTTCACCGCGTCGTCGGTCCGGTTCTGGCTGCACCGGCAGCCCGCCGCGTTCTACGTCCTGCGCTGCGCCGACAGCAACCGGTTGCGCGCCTTCATGAGCTGGCTGACCGTGCGCGAGCCCGCGCGGGAGGAGCTGGACGCCGATCCCGTCATCGCCGATATCTGGCACGACGTCGGACAGCGGGAACTGCCGCCCGGCACGCATTTCGCCGTCGCGCGGCACCTGATCTGCCCCGCCTTCGAGACCAAGCCGAACCCGATCACCGACGTCTTCCTGGCCCGGATGGTGCGAGGCTGGGTCCACGAGCCGGGCCTGGCGGCCTCCTACCTGGTGCTCGCGAACCGGCAGTTGTGGGCGCCGCTGATGGACTACCTGGATCACTACGAGCTGAGCTGCTCCGGGTCGACCTACCCGTACGCCATCTTCGGACACGACTGGATCTCCGAGCCGCCGTCGCGGTGGCAGGACCAGCACCTGGAGAACGAGTTGTGGGCGCCGCGGCGGCCGGACCTGTTCCTCCGCGAGGGCCGCTGAATCCGTTCGGGCAAGGAGGACGAACCAGGTGTCCTCAATGGACAGTTTACCTGTGTGTGGAAGGAAAAGAGGTGACCGATGCGATTCGGTGAACTGGAGGGGGACGTCGCGGGCGCCGGCGACGACTGTCCGCCCGTGGTCCTGCTGCACGGACTGACGTTCGACCGCGGCATGTGGGCACCGCTGCGGCGCGCGCTGCCCGGCCGCCGGGTGCTGACGCTCGACCTGCCCGGCCACGGCGCGTCGCCCCGGCGCGGTTCCTACGACATGTCCGAGGTGGCCGAAGCGGTGCACGGTGCGATCACCGCAGCCGGGGTGCGCGAGCCGGTGCTGGTGGGGCACTCGATCGGGGCCGTGGTGGCCACGGTGTACGCGGCGAACCACCCGGTGCGCGCGGTGCTGGACATCGACCAGCCACTGCTCGCGGGTCCCTTCGGCGAGTTGCTCCGCTCGGTCGAAACCGTGCTGCGAGGGCCGGATCACCCCAGCGTGTGGAACAAGCTCCTGGCCGGAATGGGCGTCGAAGAGCTCGCCCCGGAAGCGCGTGCGCTGCTGCGGTCGTCACCGCGTCAGGATCTTCTTCTCGGCTACTGGCGGGAAATCCTCGAAGTCCCCGCGGCGGAGCTGCGCGAAGCCCGGACCCGTCAGCTGGCCGCGCTGCATCGGGCCGGAAGCGCTTTCCATCACCTGAGCAGGATGCCGGTGAATCCCGCCTATGCCGGCTGGCTCACGTCGGTCCTGCCGGACGCCGGGTTCACGGTTCTGCCGGGCAGCGGGCATTTCCCGCACATCGGGCAGCCGGACGCGGTGGCGGGAATCGTGGTTGCACTGTCCGAAAAGGACGATGAGATTGTCTGAAAAGGACCTTTTTCGCCGGATGTCGACAACGTGCATACGTGGCCGCGTCCGGCCCGCGCGGACGGCGATGCTTCGTCTAGGTCCTGTCTGCGCCTGCTCTGGAAGAGTGAACTCGAACCAGAAGTCGCCCGCAGTACTTCGGAAGCGGCACGTCCCGGGAACTGGACCATGTTGACGCAGCACACCGGCGTTTCGCCGGAAACCAGCTCGAACCACGAGGTGCGGTCCGTCCCGATCGCGCCCGTCGACGAATGGGGACTCTTCGACCCCGGCATCGCCGAGGACGGCGGGGACCAACCACGACCAGAGGAGGTAGACGATGGCAGACGTTGATGCCGGGCAGATCCAGGCTTTCTGCGGCAGGGACATCGGCGCGGCCGAGAACACGATCAAGGCCGAGCTGACGCGGATCGAAGGCGCGCTGAACGACCTGGCGGCGAAGTGGGGCGGCGAGGCCGCGCACGCGTTCCGCGCCGCGATGGACGGTTTCTTCCAGGACACCAGGACGATCACCAACGCGCTCACCGAGCTGCAGGGCAAGCTCAGGGCCAGCGCGGCGAACTACACCAAATCCGAAAACGCGGCCCGCGAGGCCGCGGTGGCGCTGCCGGGCGGCGGCGGCCTGTCGGGTATCTGAGGAGAGTGAGGGAAGAACCATGCAGTACTCCTACGACCCGTCCGTCATGGCCGAGGTGACCAGCGCCTTCCAGACCGCGGCGAACAACATCAACTCCGGCCTGGAGACGCTGCGGGGTGCCGGCGACCGGCTGCTCAACGACTGGACCGAGAGCGCCGCCGACGCCTGGCACACCGCCCAGGCCAAATGGGGGCAGAGCGCCCAGGACATGCCCAAGCAGGCGAGTCACGCCGGCGTCACGCTCGAACACATCCGCGAAACCTACGTCCACGCGAACAACTACGCCCAGGGACAGTTCTGAGGCGGAGCGCTTCCGCGGGGCCGGGCGCCGTGTATCGCGCCGGCCGGCCCCGCGTCCCATCGAGTCCAGAAAGGACGGTGCGTCATGTCCTGGGGTCACGCTGACGGCGGGGACACCACCGGCGGGGACAAGTCCGCCACCGGCAAGCCGCCGGAGCGGCAGACCGAAAGCGACGTCAACAAGGAGTACCAGGACTGGGCGTCGCACAACACGACCATCCCGGACAAGAACTCCTTCGGCACGTTCACCCCCGGGCTGAACCCGGGTGATTCGGTCAAGGCGCCTCCGGTGCCGGGTGGCGGCGAAACCCCCGGCAAGGGGGTGACGACGGTGAACACCAAGGCGATGAAGAATCTGGCGCAGCATCTGGACGAACTGCTGCCGCCGTTGAAGTCCACTCAGGAGCGGATCGCGGGGGTCAAGCTGCGCCCCGGCGGGTTCCAGACCGCGGTGAACCTGTCCAAGAGCGTGGACAACATCAAGGACGCCACCGGCGCGACCCTGCGCAGTGTGGTGGAGGTCGTCGCGGAGACCTCCGACGCGCTCAAGCGGATCGCGCTCAAGTACGAATCCGCCGAAGAGGCCAACAAGATGACCGGCGACGACTTCGGCAAGTACTTCTCGCAGACGAGCGGCTGGGTCAACGCCATGGGCGGCGGCTCCGGGGCGAAGAGCTGACTTTTCACAGGTAACGGGGGAATGACGAGGCGATGGCCGACGATCCGGAGAACAGCAACGGGTTCACCAAGGACGGCACGGGTGTCTACGCGAAGCCGGACGCCCTGCCGTCCTCGGGCACGGATTTCCAGGGGTGGACCTGGAAACAGATCGAGGCGGCGATAGTCGGCGGCGCGGCGATCGCGCCCGGGTCCGACGGGATGAACCGGGCGAAGGAGATTTCCGACCCGCAGTCGCTGTACGACGCGTCCGTCGCGTTCTACGCCGCCCAGAAGAACCTGACGCAGATGGCGGACATCATCGACAAGCAGGCGGCGGCGCTGACCGGCGAGCACGGGTCGTGGAAGGGCCCGGCGGCCGAGCAGTTCGGCGTGATGATGAAGAAGTTCTCGGCGTTCATCTCCTCGCGTGCGAACCAGCTGTCCGGTGGCAAGGCCGGAACCGGCGTGGCACAGCAGCTCTACCAGAACAGCCTGTACCTGGAGTGGGCGCAGAACACGATCCGGCAGATCGACTCGTACTACGCGACGATGGTGCACACCCGCGACGGTGCCACCGGGCAGGCGCACATCGCGAACTACCCCGACCTGGTCACCAAGATGACCGAGGACATGGCGAAGGTCGGCAAGCAGCTCGCCGATGACTACCGCCTCACCGTCGACCAGGCAATCACGCCGGACACGTCGTCCTTCGACAAAAGCACCAAGGACGACTTCGACAAGTCCAAGATCCCCCCGCCGGACACCGGTGGTCTCGACAACCCGCCGGACCTGTCCGGTGGTGGCCCGGACATGAAGGACTTCTCGGCCACTCCGCCGCCGGGCGGCGGGGACGTGCCGTCCTTCGGCGGCACGAACGCTCCCGGTGACCTGGGTGGGGATGTGCCGTCGTTCGGGGGCACGAACGCGCCGGGCGGTCTCGGCGGGGACGTGCCCTCCTTCGGGGGGACCAACGCGCCGGGCGGCCTGGGCGGGGATGTGCCGTCCTTCGGGGGGACCAACGCGCCGGGCGGTCTCGGCGGGGATGTGCCGTCGTTCGGGGGCGCGAACGCGCCCGGCGGCCTGGGTGGGGATGTGCCGTCGTTCGGCAACACGGCCGCGAACATTCCGCCGATCTCGCCGTTCCCCGGCAGCCTCACCGGTCCCGGCTCGGGCAGCGGCTCGCGCCGGTCCGCGGGCGGCCCCGGCGGCTTCGGTGTCGGCGACGGGCCCGAGGTGGGTGCCGCCAACGGTCTCGGCGATCCCACCAAGGCCTCGTTCCCGGGTGACCTGTCGGCCCCGGCGCCCGGTACGAACTTCGCGGCCGGGAAGCCGGAGAAGCTCGGTGGTCTCAACGGCCTCCCGCTCGGCGGGGGTACCGGAGCCGGTGGCGCGCCCCAGCCGGGTTCGCCGTTCGGCCGTTCGGACGCCGCGGGCCTGATCGAGGACGAGTCCGAGCCCTGGACAGGTGTCGGCGCGCCGGAGGGTCTCGGCGAGCCGACGGTGGGCGACACGCCCGCCACCGCTCCGGCCGAGTGGTCGTCGGCGGGAGGAACGCCGGGGTTCCCCGGGAGTGGGATGCCGATGGGCGGTGGTGGCGCGGGCACTCCGCCGGGCGAGCGTCCTGGCCGTTCGGACGCGGCGGGCCTGATCGAGGACGAGTCCGAGCCCTGGGCGGGTGTCGACGTGCCGGCGGATCTGGGTGAACCCGTCGCCGGTGAGACTCCCGCGACGACTCCGGCCGAGTGGTCTTCGGCCGGGGGAGTGCCGGCGTTCCCCGGTGGAATGCCGGTGGGTGGCGCGGCCGCTTCGCCGGATGAGCGTCCTGGCCGTTCGGACGCGGCGGGCCTGATCGAGGACGAGTCCGAGCCTTGGACGGGTGCCGCCCTGCCGGCGGACGGCGGTACGCCGACGGTGCTGTCCGAGACGGCGCCGGTCGAGCCCGCCTCGTGGGCCGAGGTCCCCGGCGGTGTACCGCCGGGCGGCGTGACTCCGCCCGGCGAGCGCGCCACGGCTCGCTCCGGTGCGGCCGGTCCCGTCGACGGCGAGTTCTGGACGGATACCGGGGCCGCGCACGACGGCCCGGCCGAGCCTGGCACCCCGTCGGTGGCGCCCCGGCACTGGGCGCCGGAGGATTTCCCCGCGGTTTCGGCGGTTTCGGCCATGACGCCCTTCGGCCGGATGATCGACGGGACGGATCCGCCGGGATCCTTCGCCGCGGCCACGGAACAGCCGGACCTCACCGGTGCCACGGCCGCCGGCTTCGCTGTCGCGGCGGCCGGGTTCGCCGCGAACGTGCCCCGGGATCCGGGCCGCCCCGGACCGTCCGTCCCCGCCGCACCGGAAGCACGCCGCGACGGCGACCGGGTTCCCGTGGTCGATCCGCCGTCGGACACGGAGGACAGCTCGTCCTGGGACATCGGCGTCGCGGCGCTGCTCCCGCTCGCCGGAGGCACCGGCCGTTCCGCGAAGCGCGAGGCGTCCGGGGAAGAACCGGCGCCGGTGGCCTATCAGCGCCGCACCGACCTGCCACCGGTCGGGGACGACCGCTTCGGCCCGATGTGTTCGGGTGCCGACCCGGATCCGGTTCCGGAGGAGGACGACGCCGACGACGAGGACCAGGAGGAGCGGTCCATGGCCGACCTGCTCAGCCAGGACGACAGCGCGTGGGGCCGCGGCGGCCCCCGGTCGTCCGGGGTCCTGGAGTAACGAGGAGCGCAGTGAGCACCTACATCGTCAAACGCGGCCCCCGCGCGCAGGGCCCGGAGATGCCCGAAGGCGAGGTGGAACTGCAGGAACCGCCCGTGCTGGAGGAACAGGCACCGGGGGACCTGCACTCCATGCTCACCGTGCTGCCGATGGGACTCGGCGCGATGGTCATGATCCTGACCTTCGCCGGTGTCGGCGGCGGTTCGCCGGTGATCTACCTCCTCGGCGGCGGCATGGGCATCTCGATGCTCCTGATGAGCCTGGGCCAGGTCGGCAGGCAGGCGAGCGAGCGCAGGCGCAAGATGCGCGCCGAACGCCGCGACTACCTGCGCTACATCGCCCAGCTGCGCCGTCGCGCACGGTCCACAGCGGACGATCAGCGTCGCGCGGTGCTGTGGAACAACCCGGCGCCGGGCTCGCTGTGGTCGCTCGTGCTCGGCCCGCGTGTGTGGGAGCGCCGCGCCGGGCACGACGACTTCGCGCGCGTCCGTATCGGGCTGGGCAGCCAGCCGGCGGCACTGGAACTGGTGCCGCCGTCGACCAAACCGGTCGAGGACCTGGAGCCGCTGTCGGCGATTTCGTTGCGCCGCTTCGGCAACGCCTACCAGTCGGTGTCCGGTATCCCGACCGCGGTGGGGCTGCGCAGCTTCACCAGCGTCGAGTTCGCCGGGGCGGCCGAGCCCGCGGTGGGCCTGGTCCGGGCGATGCTCGCGCAGCTGGTCGCGTTCCACTCGCCGGACGAGCTGCGCGTCGCGGTGCTCACCACCGAGGAGTATGTGTCCACATGGGACTGGGTGAAGTGGTTGCCGCACAACCAGCACCCGACCGCACGGGGCGGCGCCGGGCCGACCCCGATGCTGGCGTGCGACCACGGTGAGCTGTTCGACCTGCTCGGCCCGGACGTCGACGACCGCCCCGACCACGACAAGTCGGCGGCGCCGAGCGCGAGCGAACCGTTCCTGGTGATCGTGGCGCACCTCGCCCCGATCCCGGAGTCCTCGCGGCTGCTGGGGGCCGGCCTGCGCAACGTCGTGCTGCTCGACGTCACCGGCCTGCTCCCCGGCGGGCCGAAGGTCCTGCGGCTCACCTGCGCCGAGGACCGGGTGGAGTTCCCGTCGGGTGAGGGCACCGGTTCCGCGCTGCGTGACGACCTGGGGATCGCCGAAAGCGAAGCACTGGCCCGGCGGCTGGCGCCGCAACGCACCAGCGGCACCGTGGAGATCTCCGACCGCCCACTCGAGAGCGACTTCGGCCTCACCGCGTTGCTGGGCATCCGCGACGCGCACACCTTCGACGTCGACGGCCAGTGGCGGCCCCGCTCCGCACAGCGCGCCCGGCTGTCCGTGCCCATCGGGGTCACCGAGGACGGCGAGGTCGTCGAGCTCGACCTCAAGGAGTCGGCACAGGGCGGCATGGGCCCGCACGGCCTGCTCATCGGCGCCACCGGTTCCGGCAAGAGCGAGCTGCTGCGCACCCTCGTGCTCGGCCTGGCCGCGACCCACTCCTCGGAGATCCTGAACCTCGTCCTCGTCGACTTCAAGGGCGGCGCCACGTTCCTCGGCATGGACCGGCTGCCGCACACCTCCGCGGTGATCACCAACCTTGCCGACGAACTGCCGCTGGTCGACCGGATGCAGGACTCGCTCACCGGCGAGATGACCCGGCGGCAGGAACTGCTGCGCGAAAGCGGCCATCCGTCGCTGTTCGAGTACGAGAAGGCCCGCCTGGCGGGTGAGCAGCTGGCGCCGCTGCCGTCGCTGCTGCTCGTGGTCGACGAGTTCAGCGAACTGCTCGCGAGCAAGCCCGAGTTCATGGACCTGTTCGTCTCCGTCGGGCGCCTTGGCCGCAGTCTCGGCGTGCACCTGCTGCTCGCGTCGCAGCGTCTGGACGAGGGCCGCATCCACCGCGTGGAAGGCCACCTGTCCTACCGGATCGCGTTGCGCACGTTTTCCTCCATGGAGTCCCGCAGTGTCATCGGCGTCGGCAGCGCTTACGAACTGCCGTCCGAACCCGGCAACGGGTTCCTCAAGATCGACACCACGAACCTGGTGCGGTTCAAGGCCGCCTACGTCTCCGGCGCGGTGCCTGCCCCGGCGCAGGAACCGGGCAGCGTGGCCGAGCGGGTCCGCGTCAGCCGTGAGGTCGTGCCGTTCTACACCCAGCCGCACCCGCGCGCCGAGTACCTGCTCGACCGTCCCGAGGCGGTGCCGGCGGAGCCTGCCGAACCGGAGCCCGCGCAGCAGAACGGCCCGAGCCTGGCGGACGTGTTCGTCGAGCGCCTCGCCGGCGCCGGCCCGGCGGCCCGGCAGGTGTGGCTCCCGCCGCTGGCCGAGCCGCCCAGCCTGGATTCGCTGCTGCCCAGTGTGCTGCCCGATCCGGCGCGCGGCATGAGCGTGCAGGACCCGGCCGCGCGGAGCCGTCTGCGGGTGCCGCTGGGCTTCGTCGACCGGCCGGTCGAGCAGGCCCGCGAACTGCTCGTCGCCGACCTCTCCGGCGCGGACGGGCACGTCGCGGTGGTCGGCGGGCCACAGACCGGCAAGTCGACCATGCTGCGCACCCTCGTCCTCGCGCTCGCGCTCACGCACACCCCGGACGAGGTCCAGTTCTACGGTCTCGACTTCGGCGGCGGCGGGATCATGGCGATCGCGGGCCTGCCGCACGTCGGCTCGGTCGCCACCCGCCTCGACCACGACCGCGTGGTGCGCACGGTCGCCGAACTGCTGCAGATCATGGAACACCGGGAGACCGTGTTCGCCGAGCGGGGCGTCGAGTCGATCGCCGCCTACCGCGCGCTGCGTCGCGCCGGGCAGGTGACGGATCCGCACGGCGACGTCTTCCTGGTGATCGACGGGTGGTTCAGCCTCAAGAACGACTACGGCGACCTGGAGGACAAGATCCTCGAACTGGCCTCGCGCGGGCTCACGTTCGGGGTGCACGTCGTGGTCGCCTCGACGCGCTGGTCGGAGATCCGGCCCCGGCTGCGCGATCTGCTGGGCACCCGCTTCGAACTGCACCTCGGCGACGCGATGGAGTCCGAGATCGGCTCCCGCAAGGCCGCGAAGGTGCCGAACATCCCCGGTCGCGGCCTCACCCCGGAGGGCCTGCACTTCCAGACCGGGCTGCCGCGCATGGACGGCAGTTCGGCCACCGGCGACCTCGCCGACGCGACGCGCGCGGTCGCGGAGGAGGCCCGCACGTTCTGGCGGGGCAAGCCCGCCCCGCCGGTCCGGCTGCTGCCCGCCCACCTGCCCTCGACCGCGCTGCCGCCGCCCGACGGCGACGTGCGCGTCCCGCTGGGCCTGGACGAACAGCGGCTCATGCCGGTGTGGCACGACTTCGGCGTCACCCCGCACCTGCTGGTGTTCGGGGACAACGAGACCGGCAAGACGAACCTGCTGCGGCTGGCCGTCCGGTCGGTGCTGGGCCACTACGGGCCGGACGGCGCCAAATTCGTCATCGGCGACCCCACGCGTGGCCTCGACGAGGTGGTGCCGGAGGCCTGCCGGGTCGGCTACGCGATCACCACGGAATCGCTGCAGGAGCTGGCCGAGCAGACCGCGATCTCGATGGGACGGCGGGTGCCGGACCAGAGCATCACCGCCGACCGGCTCCCGAAGCGGGACTGGTGGCAGGGCCCGCAGCTGTTCTTCGTCGTCGACGACGCCCAGCTGCTGACCGGCGGTTACGGCGGCTCGCCGCTGGATCCGGTGCTGCCGTTCGTCGCCCAGGGTGTCCACATCGGATTCCACCTGATCATCGCGCGCAGCACCTCCGGGGCGATGCGGGCGATGTCGGACTCGGTGATCCGGCGGGTGTGGGAGATGGGCAACCCGGGCGTGGTGTTCTCCTACCCCAAGGACGAGGGCAAGTTCCTCGGCGAGGCGGTGCCGCGCAAGCTGCCCACCGGCCGCGCCCAGCTCGTCACCCGCCGCGGTGTGCGGCTGATCCAGACCGCCGCCGTCGACAGCGCACTGGTCGGCGGACGGCGATGACCCCGCGATTCCGGAAAGGACAGTCATGAGCAGCGTGCGGGAGGCCGAGCTCTGCCGCGTCAGCGTGTTCGGCCCCAAGGGGCGGGCGGATCTCGCCGTACCGCTCGGGACGACGGTGGCCAGCCTGCTGCCGGTGTTGCTGGCGCGTGCCGGGGATGCCGCGTCCGGCGAAGCGGCCCGCTGGGTGCTGCAGCGGCTCGGCGAAGCACCGATGGATCCCGCCGGGACCCCGGAGTCGCTCGAGTGGCGCGACGGGGACGAGCTGCACCTGCGGCTTGCCGAGGACGCGTTGCCGGAACTGGATTTCGACGACGTGGCCGACGGTCTGGCCACCACCGTCGCGCGGCATCCCGGCCGGTGGCGCCCGGAGTTCGACCGCTGGTTGTTCCTCGGGTTCTCGATCGCCGCGCTCGTCGTGCCGGCGGTGGTCCTGCTCCTGCCGGGCGCGCCGGTGCTCGCGATCGCCGGCGCCGGGGGTGCCGCGGTGCTGCTGCTGGTGGCGGCGGTGCTCGCGGGCGGCCGCACCGAGGACGGCGCGCTCACCGCGTTGTGCGCACTGGGCGGGTGCGGGTTCGCCGCGCTCGCCGGGGCGCTGGCACCGGCCGGGGTGACCGCGGCGCTGGACCTGCGGGCGCTGCCGATCCTGATCGGGTCGCTCACCCTGGCGGGCGCGGGCGCCGTCCTGCTCGTCGCCAGGGCGGTCTGGGCGACGGGGATCCCGTTCGTGGCGTCCGGGACGGTCGTCGCGACCGGCCTGGCGGGCGCGCTCGCGCAAGGGCTGCATCTGGGGCTCGGCTGGGCGCCCGCGCGTACGGCCGGGCTGCTGGCGACGGTCCTGCTCGCGGTGCTGATCTTCGCGCCGCGCATCGCGGTCCGCTTCGCCCGCATCCGCGGGCCGCAGCTCCCGCGCACCGCCGACGAATTGCAGCACGACATCGACCCGGTGCCCGCGGCGGAGATGGCGGAGAAGGCCCGCTACGCCGACGGGTACCTGACGATCGCGACGCTCGCCTCGTCGATGTTCTTCGGCTGCTCGTTCCCGTTCCTGGTCATCGACGGGGTGTTCGGCGCGGTCACCGCCACGGTGCTCGCGATCGCCGTCGTGCTGCGGTCGAAGGCGTTTCTCGGCTCGTGGCAGCGCGTGCCGCTCGCCGTGTCGGGTGCGGCCGGGCTGGCGATCGTCGTCGTGGCGGTGGCGGCGGGCTGGACCGGTACCACACGGCTGATCGCGGTGCTGGTGCTCGCGGTGGTGTTCGCGGTGCTCGTCGCCGCGATGACGCGCCTGCCGCCACGCCGGCCGCTGCCGATCTGGGGGCACCTGGCGAACTGGCTGGAGACGCTGAGCGCGGTCGCGATGATCCCGTTGGTGCTGCAGCTGTTCGGGGTCTACGCCTGGGCGCTGGGACTGGCGAGGTAGCGGTGCAGACACAAAAGGACCACGTCGACGCGTACGCGTTCTTGATCGCGCGGATGAGCGCGGCTCTGGTGACCGCGGACGACGCGTTCCGCGAGGAGCCCGCGCGCCGCGCGTGGAAGGGCCTGCTGATCGGTGCCGCGCTCGCGGTGCTCGGCGGGCTCGGGTTCTTCGTGTTCGGGCTGTTCGTCAAGTGAACGGGGAGGGAGGACGAGATGGCCGGTCCGACTCGGCGGCGCGGTGAGGGCGAGCTGGAGCTGACGCGCCGGACGCTCGGTAACGCGATGGTGGTGCACCGGCCGGGTGTCCTGTCCGGGCACGCGCAGAACCTCGCGCTGGCGGTGGCCGAGGACCCCGAGCACGACCTGGTGCTCGTGGACCTCCCGCCCGGGATGCCGGTCACCGTCTGGGATTCGGTCGCCGGGGTGCTGCCCCGCGGCCGCCGGGGCGTGCGGCTGGTCATCAGCGGCCGCACCAGGGAAGCCGCCGCACTGGCCGGGCAGTTGCTGTCGGAGCGCCTCGGCCGCCCGGTGATCGCGCCCGACGGCGCGGTGATCCCTGGCGACGGCGGATCGTTGTTCGTCGACGCGGGCCGGGGCACCAGCTGGGTCCGCTTCGAGCGTGGCCGCTCGCCCCGCAGTGCCGGTAAACGCTTTCCCGTGCCGCAGTGGGAATCCGTGGCCACCTCGGAACTGGTCCCGACCAGTTCCCGTGGCGTTGCCGAACCCGTGCCCGGCGGGATGTGGGTCCGTGTCACCGGGTCCGAACGGCAGCAGCAGGCGCACCGGACCCGGCTCGTCGCGACCGTGCCGGTGCGGCCGGACGCGCTCACGATCGTCCTCGGCTCGCCCGGCGACCCGCCGGTGTCGCTCGACGACGTCGCCCGGCTGTGGGTGCGGCTGCCCGACACGGTTCAGGCCCGGACCCGCTTCGTGCGGTTCGGCCCGGTGTCCGTCCCGGCGGGCAAGGACGTCGGGCAGGCGCTGGCCGAGTTGCTCGGCCAGGAGATCACCTTCTACACCGGAATGCCGGTCGGTACCGGTGCGGCCGCCTACACCGTCACCGTGCTGCCCGACGGCGCGCCGGGCTGGCTGCCCTTCGTGTACGAGGAGCGCTACAGCCCGTCCGGGGGCATACCGGGGGCCGTCACCTACCGGGCGCCGGTGGCGGGACTGCCCGAGGTGGCCCCGGCGACCTACTGGTACGCCCCCGACGCCGTGGTGGAGGTCGTGCGGTCCGGCTTGGTCGTGAGACCCCCGGGCGAGACGGCGGACACCGCCGCCGCACGCGCCGCCGCCTTCGACCCGGCCGTGCTCGCGGTGACCTTCGAGGGCGCCGGGGCGGTCGGGGAGCGGATGCGCGGGCTGGCGCGGGATCTCGTCGACCGGCTCGACCCTGCCTCCCGCCGGACCGCGCGGCTGTCGCCGTCGTCGGTGCTGAACGGGGAGCGCGTGCACGCCCCGGCGGCGGGGGCGGCGCTCGCGCAGCTCAGCGATGCCGACGCGGATGCCGTGGCTGAGACCACCGCGGGGAAGCCCGCCGTCCCTGTCCTGGCCGTCGAACCGGCCACGGTGCGGGCGCCCTTCCCGGTCGTGACGGAGAGCCGGGTGACCGAGTCCGCGGTGCCGGGCCCGGCCTCGATCACCGAAACCCTGGAACCGCACGCGGTGACGCCCGTGGTCGCGGAACCGTCCGTCCCGCCCGCGACGCCCGCCGCCCCGGAACCGGTCTCGCCGCCCGCCCCGAAGCCTTCGCAGTCACCGCTTCAGGTCACGCTTCAGCAGACGCCGCGGGCGGAGGCGTCGGCGTTGCTGCCCTCGCGCGGGGTGGAGGAGGAACGCGAGTGGCTGCGTAAATCGCTCGGCGCGGAGTACGGCGTGCTGTCCAACTCGGTGGCCCGCGTCCTCACCCAGCACCCGGGGTTCCAAGGTGAGATGTCCCGGTCTTCGGCGGACGTGCTGACCGACGCCGTCGCGGTCCGGATCTACCTGTCCGAGCGCGGCGCCGCCATCGACGAGGGGTTGCGCGGCGGCGGCGTCGGCGCGCACGTGCCGGTGGCGCGGTGCGTGGTCGCCGGGCTGAGCCGCCTGCCCTCGCACCGGGGACCGGCGACGTTCGCGGTTTCGCCGTCGCCCGCGCACTGGGCCCTCTACCGGTCGCGCCGGGTCGTCACCGAATGGGGTTTCCTGGGCGCGCTGACCGGTCCGGCGGCCGACCTGCCGGGGCAGACCGACGTGTGGGTCTGGTCGATGACCGCGCGCCGGACCCGCCTGCTGGAGACCGGCGAGATCACCGATCGGGTGTTGTTCGTGCCGGGCACCAGTTTCAAGGTGCTGGAACTGTCCGAACCGGACGGGACGGCGCGTGGCCGGATCATGTTGCGCGAGGTGACCGCGAGCGAGGTCGGCGAGTCCGGCCGGCTCGTCGAGGGAGCGGAGGAGCTCGACGAGCTCGCCCTGTCGTCGTTGCGCCGCGAGGTCGGCAAGTGGGCGGAGAAGGCCGCCCCGCGCCGCGTCGGCGGCGAGGACGCCGCTCGCTTCGGCACGTTGCCAGGACTGGCCGTGGAGAAGGGGGAGCGATGAACCGGCAGCTGCTGATCGTGTCCGGCGACCAGCCGGGGGCCTATCCGACGATCGGCGCCGCGCTCGCCGCCGCGGGCGACGGCGCCACCATCACCGTCCACCCGGGACGGTACGAGGAGAACCTGGTCGTCTCCCGTCTGGTCACCCTGGTCGCCCAGGACGGTGACGGGTCGGTCGAGGTGCACGCGCGGACCGGGACCGTCCTCACCGTGGACGCGGAATCCTTGCAGGTCAACGGGTTCGCGCTGAGTGCGGACGACACGCAGGTCGCCGCCGTGGACGTGGTCCGTGGCGAGGCCGCCTTCGACGGCTGCGCGGTGCACGGTGCTTCGTGGACCGCGCTGATCGCCCGCGCGTCCGGATCGCTGGCCATGCGCGGGTGCCGCGTCACCAACCCCGGCGGCGCCGGCATCGTGATCGCCTCCCCGGCACAGAGCACGATCGAGGACACCGAGATCACCGATACGGCGTCCTCCGGCGTCGTCATCGCCGAGCAGGGCGCGGCCCGGATCCGCCGCTGCTCCGCGGACGGCGTGCGGGGCAACGGGATCTGCGTCAACGGGCAGGGCACGGTCGTCGTCGAGGACTGCGACATCCGGGGCGCGGCCAAGCCGGCCATGGTGGTCGAGCACCAGGGGCGGGCCACCGTCACCCGGCTCCGGGTGCGGGACAGCGAGAACGTCGACCTCTACCTGAACAGCCAGGGCGAGGTCACGATCGCGGACTCCGAGTTCACCGGCGCGCCGGCCCAGTCCGCGCACATCGCCGCGGGAAGCCCGGTGCTGCGCCGGTGTGTGTTCAGTGGTGCGGAGCGCAACGCCGTGCAGATCACCTCGGGCGCGCGGCCGGTGCTCGCCGAATGCACCGTGCTCGGCGCGCAGGTGGGCGTCCTCGTCGACGGTGGTGCCACGCCGGAACTGCGGAAGCTGACCCTCAACGAGACCAGCCGGATCGCGCTGGAGGTCACCGCGAACGCGCGGGTCCAGGTCGCCGGCCTGCGGCTCACTCCCGCCGGCGGCCAGGCCGTGGTCGTGTCCGGGCACAGCAAACTCGCGGTGACCGACGCCGGTGTGCACTCGGGTGCCGCGGCCGCCGTCACCGCGACGCAGGCATCGAGCGTGACGATCACCGACGTCGAGTTCACCACGACCGCCGAGGCGGCGGTCGACCTGCGGGACGCACCGGCGTCCACGGTGGCCTCCGCGGTCCTGCGCGGCGGGGGAATCCGGGCCAGCGGCGGCGAAATCGACATCCGCGACACCGATTTCACCGACACCTCGGGCGACGCGATCGTGCTCACCGCGGACGCGTTCGGCGGAATCACGCGCTGCCGCGTGCAGGGTGCCGGCGGACACGGGGTCGTGGTCGAGGGCGGGGCGCGCGCGAGGGTACGTCAGTTCGAGACGCGGGATCTGGGCGGCGAGCCGGTGCGCGAGTCGGGTGGCGCGGCGACGGTCGAAGACCTGGTGCACGCCGAAGCGCCGGCCGCGGCACCGGAACCCGCGCCCCGCGCCGAACCCGAGCCGCAGGGCGGTGCCGACGCGCTGACCGGGCCGCTGGCCGAACTGCACTCGCTGGTCGGCCTCTCGGACGTCAAGAAAGAGGTCACCGCCCTGATCAACCTGATCAAGATGGGCGAGGCGCGCAGGAAGATGGGCCTGCCGATGCCGCCGATGAGCAGGCACCTGGTGTTCGCGGGCCCGCCGGGTACCGGCAAGACGACGGTCGCGCGGCTCTACGGCACCGTGCTGGCCGAGCTGGGCATCCTGGAGAAGGGCCATATGGTCGAGGTCGCGCGCCAGGACCTCGTCGGCCAGTACATCGGGTCCACGGCCATCAAGACGACCGAGGTGGTCACCAAGGCGCTCGGCGGCGTCCTGTTCATCGACGAGGCCTACACCCTGTCGGCGGGATCCGGCGGGTCCGGGCCGGACTTCGGCCAGGAGGCCATCGACGCGCTGATGAAGATCATGGAGGACCGCCGCGACGAGTTCGTGGTGATCGTGGCGGGCTACTCCGAGCAGATGGAACGGTTCCTGGAATCCAACCCCGGCCTGGCGTCGCGGTTCACGCGGACCGTCGAGTTCCCCAACTACAGCGTCGGCGAACTGGTCACGATCACCACCGGCCTGTGCGCCAAGCACTACTACGAGCTCACCGACGACGGCCTCGCGGCGGTGCGCGACTACTACGAGCGGGTGCCGAAGAACGACACGTTCGGCAACGGCCGCGTGGCGCGCAAGCTGTTCGAGGCGATGGTGAACAACCAGGCCTCCCGGCTCGCGGTGGCGCCGCCCGCCAAGGAGACCGAGATGAACCGGCTGACGGCGCAGGACCTGCGGCCCGAGCTGGAGAAGCTGGGCACGGTGGCGCCGGTCGCCGCGGTGGGCGACGACCCGGCGGGCGCGGTGCGGGCGAGCGCGGGCTGGCGCAGGCTGGACGGCCTGTCCGGGCAGCGCGAGGTGCGTGGCGCGATCGGCAGGGCCCTGGTGCACCTGGGCGAGCTGAAGCGGTCGCGGCAACCGTGGGGACAGCAGGCGGGCGTCGCGATCACCGGCGCGCACGGCAGTGGCCGCAGCGAGTTCGCGCGGCTCTACGCGCGGGCGCTCGCGGAACTGGATCTGGTGCGGACCGGGCAGGTGGTGCGGGTGTCGCTGGCACCGGACCTGCTGCCACGGTGGCCGGGGCAGGCCGAAAGCCTCGCGGCCACGGCGTTCGCGGACGCCGCGGACGGGGTGCTGGTGGTCGGCCTGGACGGTGACTGGCGTGCCGAACCGCACGGCCCGGTGGCGGAGGCGCTGGACGCGCTGGCCGCCGAGGCCCGGCGGTCTTCCGGTGATCCCGTGCTGGTGTTGCTGGGGGAGCCGCGGCGGGTGCGGGAGGCGCTCGACCACACGCCGGGATTGCGTGGCGAGGTCACGCAGAACTGGGCGCTGACCGGATACAGCGCCGACGAACTGGCGGAGGTCGCCGTGCGGTTCCTCGTGCGGGCCGGGCACGAGGTGCCGCCCGAGGTGCGGGACGCGCTCGCCGGGCAGCTGGCGTCGGTGCCGGATCGGACGATCCGCGCCGCCCACGAGGTGGCGCGGCGGCTGTCGTCGTCGGCGGCGTCGCGCACGCTCGCGGCGGCGGATCTGGCCGGGCGGTCGGCGGTCGGGCCGGGCCTGGCGTCGGTCGGGTGAAAGGAGCGGAGATGACGGACGATCTGCGGAAGATGGCCGAAGAGGCGCTGGCCCACTACCACCGGTCCCTCGACGAGGCCGCGAAGCGCGCGGAGGAGCGGCGGGCCGTGACGGCGACCGCGACCGCGCCGCGGCGGGTGGTGACGGTGACCGTGGGGGCGGGCGGCCGGGTGGCCGACCTCAAGTTCCCGACGAACCAGTACAAGAGCCTTCCCCCGGCGGAGCTGGCTTCGGTGATCCTCAAGACGGTCGAGGAGGCAGCGGCGAAGCTGCCCGCCGATTCACCGGGGTTTTCGATGCGGGAACTGGCCGCCGGCTCGGTGGACGTGCGGTCGTTGTCCGGCGGGTCCTCTTTGGACGATCTGCTCGGCGGGAAGTGAGGCGCGATGGCGGAGAACTGGGTCGACCCGGAGCGGATGGCCAAGAGCGCGGACGGGTTCGACACGCAGGCCGACGACATCTGGAAGCTCGCCCAGCGGGCGCGTGAGCTGGGCGACCCGGAGCGCGTCCGTGCGGCGGCGGGTGACGACCCGGACGGGCACAAGTTCGGGAAGACGCACCTCGAGCTGGCCGGCCAGGTGTTCGACGGCATCGACCTGTGGGGCAAGTCGGTCAAGGCGACCGGAGACGGCATCCGGGCGGCCGCGCACACCTACACGAAAGCCGAGGACAACGCGACCGAAGCGGCCGCGAGACTGCGCCGCGCGGGTTCCGGCGACGGTGCTGCCGCCGGTGGCGGTGCCGCAGGCTCGGTGCCGGCGACGGCCCGTATCAAGGCGCACTCCGGCCCGAAAACGCTGGCGGCTTCCGGCGGTACGGCCGAGGCGAGCCTGCGTGTGGCCCCGAACGGTCCGGATCGTCCACTGTGGACGAAAGAAGGCAAGGGCGAGGCGCCGCCGGTGCTGCTCTCCGGATCGGGCAAGGACGAGGGCGTCCCCGCGTCGGCCAGGGTGGCCGCGCGCGGGGGTCCGCATGGTGCGGTCCTGCCGGGGGAGCCGCTGAAGCCGGTGGACGGTCCGCCGGTGCTGATGGGCAAGCCGGGACCCGCTGAGGCGAGTTTGCCGATGGGTGGTCTGGCTGGTCCGGTGCCCCCGGGTGCGCCGTTGGTGCCGGTGGATGGCGGTGGCGCGGCCGAGCCGAGTCGGCCGTTTGTGTCCGGGCACGATGGCCCGCATGGTCCATTGTGGAAGCACGATGGTGCGGGCGATGGCCCGCCGGTGTTGCTGGGCGGGGCGGTGCCGCCGGGAGCGCCCTTGACACCGGTCGAGGACGGCGGCGGTACGGCCGAGGCGAGTCTGCCACTGGGCGGGCCGGCTGGTCCGGTGCCACCGGGAGCACCGTTGGTGCCGGTGGAGAATCCTGGTGGCCCGACCGGGCCGCACGCGCACGACGACCTGATCGCCCCCTCCGCGTCCACGGGCACGCATACCTTCGCCGAACGAGAAGACTGACCGTCCGATCCTCGTCGCCGGGGGAGACGAAAGAAAACGGCGCGCGGCTCACGGAGGTGAGCCGCGCGCCGTCGTCGATACCGGAAGTCCTTACCCCGCCGAAAGAACGGGCATCTCACCAGGACAGGGCCGTCCGCGCCAGCCGCATCGAGTGGCGCGCGCCCGGATTGACCAGGACGTCCACGCCGAGTTCCGCGAGCAGCGCGACCAGCTCGTCCGCACCGAGCACCCGCCATCGCCCGGTGTGCACCCGCGCGCGGTGTTCGGCGGCGGTGGTCACCAGCAGCGAGGGGACCCCGTCCGGCGCGGGTGCCACGACCGGACGGCCGTCCCCGTCCAGCGCCACCCCGTAGGTTCCGGCGCGGATCACCGCGAGTAGCGCCGCGGCGTCGAGCTCGCCCGTGATCCGCAGCGCCGCGTCCACCGGATCGGTGGGGGACGCCGCGCTCGCGGGGTCGTAGTCCGGGTTGGGCAGGAATTCGCCGCGGTACCCGTCCGCGCCGGTCAGCCACGCGCCCACCACCGCGTGGGGCGGCACGCTTCCCGCCGCAGGCCGGCCGGGATCGACGAGGAACACCCATTGGTCCCGGATCTCGTTCATCGCCCACTCCTCGGAATCCGTTGCGGCGGCAGCCATATCTCCACGAGCACACCGGACGCCGTGGTCTTCAGGCGGTCGGCGCCGCCTCGCACGGTGTCCAGCAGACCCGCCGCGTCGATCGCCGTGCCGGGTGCCAATGTGGACAGCCGGGCGCGGATCAGCCGGAGCAGCTCCTCGTGCACCACGTGGGCCCGGCCGAGCGCGATCCGGTTGCCGGACAACATGCTGTGGCTGACACCGTGGATACGCGCGACCGGCAGGGGCAGCCCGTCGGCCCGGCGTTCCAGAGCCGCCTCCGCGACCCAGTGCGCGACGCGGCCCAGCGCCCCCGGATCGGCCACCTCCGCCCGCCCGCGCACGAAGGGGATCGTCGCCTGGTGGGCGACCGTGTCGCCGACCTGCCACGGGCTCCGGTGCGGGAAGAGGTAGCCGGGAACCAGTTCCGCAGGACGGGTCACCGTGCTCTCGTGCCACTGTCCCTTGCCGGTGACGACGTAGCGGTCCCTGGCGAACTCCGGCATCGCGACGACGGCCCACTCACCCCGGGCGGTACGGCGCAGGTCGGTGACGGAGCGGAACGTCTGCGCGTGGACGTCCGCCAGCCGGGACATCGCGGCGTCGATCGTGGTCGAAGCCCAGGGCGACCGGCCGGCGGAGGCGACGACCCCACCCACATCGAGCGCGTTGCCCGCCGAGTGTGCCACGGCCTCGGAGACGGCTCGGTGCGCGATGACCAGCGACCGGAACGCCGGTTCGTCCTGCCCCTGCACGATGCGGTTGCGTGCCTCGTCCACCGTTTCGGGCCGGCCGAGGAGACCGATGAGCCGGCGGCGTCTCATCACCTCACTGTCCACTGTGGCCCATCGGCCGCCCGACCAGATGGCCAGGTAACCGGTCAGCCCGCCGCGTTCGTCCGCGTCGCTTGCCACGTCGATGTTCTGCGAGGCGGCGTGGACCGGGAGGTCGAATCCGTTTTCCGCCATGTCCTCGTAGAACTGGAAGGCCAGCATGTCGCTGTTCATCCCGGGCAGTGCCTGGCAGCCCACGAGAGTGAAGGACGTGGGGCGCTCGCCCCGCCCGCCGAACGCCCTGCGGAACGCGTCCGACCGCCGCACCAGCTTCGCGAAGTCCACGCCGTCGAGGGTCAGCTCCTCGCCCGAGGACGTGTAGACGGCGGCATGGCGGGCGAGCGAATGGAGCACCAGGTAGAAGGTCCGTCCACCGGCACGGAGGTGCGGCGCGTCGACCATGGCGTAGGCGTTCTCGAACAGCTCCCGGGAGGTCATCCGCGCGCCGGTGCGGCTGTCGATGTCGAGCAGGAGCGTGCGGTCGCGGCCGGCGGCGGCGAACCACCGCGCGTCCTGCGCCAGCCCGGCGGCGTCCTTGGGGTACAGGAGCCCTTCCACCACGCCGCCGCGTTCCAGGGTGTGGCTCAGGTGGTTCGGTCCGCCCGGCCCTTCGAGACCGGGCATGGTGAAGCCGGGACTGCTGCGCTCGACCCAGGCGCCCGGCTCGGGGCGGCCGCCGGTGTCCCGGTCGAAGTCGCCGTCGTGTTCGGTACGCGCGTGGCCGGTCACGGTCACCCACGTGCCGGAGCCGCCGGTGTCCACGATCGCGCGGCCTTCGACGAGCCCGAACCGCACCGGCCCCCGTGGTGCGGTCAGCGCGAACCGGGGGAACCGGGTGCGCACCTCCCCGGCGACGGCATCGGCGACGGAGAAACCGGTGTCGCACGCGAACAGTGTCGCGTGGGAGTCGTCCACCAGGTCCAGGTCGAGCAGGATGCGCCCGAAGGTTTCCGGGTGCACGGCCAGCACCTGGCCGTCGACCGACACATCGAGGGCGTCGGCACGGCCGTGGACGTCGAGCACCCGCCCGCCGCGGTCGCCCGCCGCGGCGAGGAACGGTTCCAGCACGCGCGAGTGGTCGGCGACGAACGTGGCGCCGAGGACTTCGCCGCCGGGGGAGCGGACCTCCCGCGTCCAGACCCGGTTCGAGGTGAACCACCGCGTGTGGCCGTCCTGGGCCGTGCCCGGGTGCCGCGGCGCACCGGCCGGTTCGGGGCCGGTCCCGGTGCGGCCGAGCTGGAAGCCGTGCAGCGTCGCGCCAGGGAAGTGGCCGGCGAGCTGGTCTCGCACCGCGGCGGGGACGTCCACGCCGTGCCCGGCGATGTCCGACACCCCGGCCGGGTCGCCGAGCGTGTCGGCGAACTCGTCGATCACCACCTGCCAGGCGGCGTCGCGCCCGCGCCGCGGCAGGGCGGCCAGACCCTGTGCGACGGCGGGCAGGTACAGCACGCCCGATCGGGCTCGCAGTTCCCGGTGCAGGGCGGTGACGGTGGCCAGCACCGCGGCGGGCGTGTCGCGCGCCGGACGCACGCTCGTGCCGATGGTCTCCGCCAAGCCCAGCTCCTGCGCACGCCGGGCGACGCCGGTGCCGGCGCGGGGCCGCGCGTACTGGTCGCCGAGGGTCGTGAGCAGTGCGGTGATCTCGCGGGAGCCGGCCGGTGCGGCGAGCACACCGCCGTCCCCGGCCCGTGCCGTCTCGTCCTCGCCGTCCGCCGCGAGCCGCGCGATCTCCGCGGGGTCGCCGGTGAACGCGTCGCCGAAGTGGATCCCGCCGAACCGGGCGACGATCTCGGCACCGGCCAGTTGCGGCGCCGCCGCCGACCGCCGGGCGCGCTCGATCCGGAACGCCGCGTCGTTGGTCATCGGCGCCCCGGCGTGGAAGATCTCGTCGAGGGACACCACCCTGACCCCGCTGTCCCTGGCCCACGAGGCCAGCCCGGCCGGTACGCGGCCGCGCGCGTGGCCGGTCCAGAGCACGACCTCGAAGCCGGTCCCGGCGAGTCGGCGCAGGGTGTCCAGGTGGCCTGGCTCGGGGTCCCCGGTCGAGGTCGTGTGCAGCAGGCGCGGGAACTCGCCGCCGACCTCACCCGGCGTCAGCCGGGCGAGGTCGAGGTCCCGTGCCGTCGGGGTGTCCGGCCGCGTCAGGTCGAGGGCGCGGAAGAACGCCGCGCGGCGGTCGGCGGGCAGCCTCGCGTAGTCGTAGCCGCTGAGGAACTCCGGAGCGGGGCGCGGCCGCCGCAGGCCGTAGGGGTCCGGGCCGCCGAGTTCGTCGGCCACGGGGTCCGGCACGCGGCGGTCGCGCACCCTCAGGAGCAGGTGGTCCGGGTCGCCGTCGTCGAGGAAGCCCGGCCGGGCGGCGCCATAGCGCTCGTCCGTGGCGCGCGGGTGGCGGCCGGTCAGTTCCATCA
Organism: Amycolatopsis sp. NPDC059021; assembly: GCF_042739895.1. Classification (NCBI taxonomy): domain Bacteria; kingdom Bacillati; phylum Actinomycetota; class Actinomycetes; order Pseudonocardiales; family Pseudonocardiaceae; genus Amycolatopsis; species Amycolatopsis sp. NPDC059021. Next base: position 13,742 of record NZ_JBHYIQ010000035.1, on the reverse strand, counting down.
CCACCTGGCGTCCCTCGTCACGGGAGAAGCCGCTGCCACGGGCGGAGCGGCTTTCCACGGTCAGCGGGACCAGCCGCTCCGCCAGCGCGGGGTCGCCACCGAGGCCGTCGAGGTTCCGGCGGACGGCACTCACCAGGTGGGCACGAACGGCCAGCGCGCGCACCACGCCGGTCGTTTCGCCCCGCCCCCGGCCGAAGCGGCTGCCGTTGCCGTGGCCGACGAGGCGGATCCGCGGTTCCGCGCCCGGATCGTCCACATAGGACTCGGCGAGGTGCCGGGCCAGCAGCTCCATCTCCAGCGTCGGTACGACGTCGCCTTCCCCGGACTTTCCCTCGCCGAAGGTGTAGGACGTGGTGGTCAGCCGGTGCGGCGGGAACGCGGTCCCCGCACCCTGGTGGACCGTGATCGGCGTGTGCGCGACCTCCCCGTCCACCACCGGGGTTCCGGTGGCCGCGTACAACTCCCGCACCTGCCGCGGCACGTGCACCGTTCGCCACGGGCCTCCCGGCCCCAGCCGGTACATGTCCCGCACGTGGCGCACGCCGGGGAAGGCGGGGTCTCCGGACAGCGCCTGGAAGGCCGCGCGCCACACGATGTCGGGCCGCTCGTGCCAGCGGGTCAGCCGTTCCGCCGCCGTCAGGTCCAGGACGTTCCCCCGCACCAGGCCGTCCCGGACCGACCGGACCAGTTCCAGCGTGTGGTAGCGGTCGTTCACCGGCACCAGACCGTCACCGCGCTGCTCGTCCTGGTAGTGCCAGTCCAGTTGCGCAGCCCGTGCCAGCTCCTCGACGACGGCCTGGTCCTGTTCGGCGTTCGGGCTGCCCAGGATCGTCCAATGGCCACCGGCTTCGACTTCGACCTTCGGCGTGCCGCTCGTCTCGGACCCCAGGACGGTCACGGTGTTCTCGGTCGAACCGTAGACGTTGACCGGGAAACCGAGCGTCGTCATCTCCTGGTGGAAGTCGTACGCCGCGCCGCCACGGCGGCCGATGTTGCAGGAGATGAGGCTGACCGACCGGACACCCCGCTCGTAGGCGGCGCGGAAATCGCGGTTGGCGGTGACCATGGCGGCCAGCACGCGGCCGCTGAGCGAAACGAAGTCGCCGCCCTCCCGCCTGCGCACGATGAAGCCGGTGCCCCGCGCGTACCTGCCGTCGGCGTCCATCACGACGGAGCCGTGGATCTGCAGGAAGAACGTCCCGGCGGGGTCGTCGGACCACGGTGCCCGCGCGTACAGCGCGCGGCCGTCCTCCGGCGCGTCGGCGGATTCCCGGAGGCCACTGACGTCCCCGATGTCCCCGCGGGAGAACCCGAGATACCAGGACAGGTACGCGGCGCCGTCGTCGTCGGTGTCGTACTGGACGCCGGAGTACCTTCCGTGGCGGGGCCACCGCCGCTGCGGCAGGTCGCGCAGCCGGACGAGGATGGGCTCCCATTCGTTGCTGCGCAGATACCGGCTGACGTTCAGGACGGCGAGTTCCCGGTCGTCGTGCAGCGGCTCGTCGCCGGCCTGGCGCCGCAGCCGCCGCCCGGTGCTCCGCTCGGCTCCGTAGACACCGCTGTCCGGGCTGCCCGGCCGGGTTTCGGCGTCCCCGCCGCCGGTGAGCAGGAACCGGTATCCGGCCGTCTCGGGCAGGGACGCGAGCCGTCCCTGCTGCGCGTCCAGGAAGACGATCGAGCCGTCGGGGCGGTGGATAGCGTTGAACACATGCCCGGAGCCCTCCTCCGGCCCGGCGGCGCGGAACACGATGCCGTGCGCGCCGGGGCCGGCGGCGACGAGCCGTTCGACGATTTCCCCGGGATGCCGGACCGGTACCGCAGGGGCGCCGAAGTGGTCCTCCAACAGGCTCCGGGGGCGCGGCCCGGGTGCGGGAGCGGGCTCGAAGCGGCGGCCGGCCAGCATCTCCACGACACCGACGCTGACGTTGACGCAGTTCTCCAGGTAGCCCGGCTCGCCGTCGCCGAACCGCCGCGCGTTGAGCGCGAGGAAGTCCCCGTAGTGCTGGTGCACGAAGGCGCGCGCGGCCAGCGAATCCGCCGGGTACCTCTCCTGCCAGTACACGCGCCGGTCCGCGGGAAAGGCCCAGTCCGGGGCCGCGGTCTCCGTGCCGTCTTCTTCCGCCAGGTCGAGGATCTCCCGCTGGACCGAGTCGTCCGTCACGACGGGGCGCGCGCTCTGGTCCGGCACATGTCCGAAGCGGGTCAGGCTGGTCTCGGGTGTCCGTACGCCGGTGGGCCGCGGGCCGCCGGGATCCGCGGTGACCACGACGATCCCGGCCTGCCGCCGCTGCTCGCTGGTCAGACCGGCGACCCTGCCGCGGGAGACGGCGTTGATCTCGATGCCGGGTCCGGGCAGTGCCATCCCGTGCAGGCGTTCCTCGACGAGGTCCCACAACAGGCTTTCGAGCCGTGACGCGCGCTGCTGCCCGGTGGTCGCGGCGCTCGTGGCGCGATCGCCCGTCCGGGATCCGTTGCCGTAGCCGGTGATCTCGACGGTGACCGATCGCCCGGCGAGGGCCGCGCCGACCACCCGATCGGCGACGCGTCCCAGGTCCGGCAGCCGATCGGCGTCCGGTTCGGTGCTGCCCCTGCCGAAGGTGACGGTTTCTTCCAGCGTCGTGCGGATCGACGGGCCGGGGGCCTGCTCGGTCCACAGCAGGACACCCCGCCGTGCCTCGGGGGCGGCGGAGGCGCGCGGTCCGTCCGGGTGCGCGGACGTCCCGTCGCCGCGTGAGGACACGCGCAGTTCGACGCGGTCCCGAGGAATGCCTTGGGCTGTCAGGACTTCTTCGAGTTCCGGCGTGAGCAGGTCGCGGACCGCCCCGGCGCGCCGCAGGCCCACCCGCTGCGCGCCCTCGCTCCGGAAGCCGCCGTTGCCGCCGCCCTCCAGGTGGACCACCATCCTGGAGCCGGTGTCCCGGAGCCGCGCGGCCATCGCGGTGGCGAACCGGTTCAGCCGCTGTGCGTGCTCCGGCGCGACGTCACGGCTGCCTTCGCCGAAGGAGATGCGGACCGGCGCGACGGGACCCGAGGTCGCCTCACCGCGGAACACCCGCCAGTCGCCGTTCCACACCACCACGCCGTCGCCACCGATGCTCACCACGTCCGTGGCCGCGATCACCGGCGCGGGATGGCCGTGCTCGGCGAGGGTGCGCTGGAAGTCGTACGCCGTGCCGCCTGGTCCGGTGAGGCGGGCGGTGCTGCAGGCCAGGAGCACGTAGGCGCTGGGGCCGCTCCCGTCACGATGTGCCTGGGCGAACTCGGGGGTGCCCATGAAGGCCAGTGCCAGCGCGGTGCCGTTGACTCGCGTGATGCCGCTGTGCGTCGCGATGGCGGAGTTGTGCCCGACGACTAGGAACGGCGACGGCCCGGCGATTTCGGGCCGCCACGGGACGGGGACCGGGGTGTCGGTGTAGCCATCCGGCGGCGCCGGGTCACCCCAGGAGGCCTCCCTGCGGTACACGCGCTGGATGCCACCGTTGTTCAGGAGCCGCTTCGCCTTCCGGATGTCGGTGTCCTCGATACCCAGCGCCACCCCGGCCGGCATGCCGTCGCGGCCGGACAGCGCCTGGCTCGCGGTCGAGGCGACATCGATCAGCCGGGTGGGGTTGGCGGGATCGGTCCGGACCCGGCCGCCTTCGTCGATCGTCGCGCCGAGATGGCCGACGACCCGGACCGCCGCCGGGACACCGGCCCGGCTCGCCGTGCCGTCGTGGTACTCCAGCCAGTGCCCGCCGGACCTGGTGAAGGCGACCGGTACCCGGTTCGCGCGGTCGAACGTGATCAGGGTCGAAACGCGACCGGCGTAGGCGTGGACGGCTCCTACCCGGCGTGACTGGGAGCCGATCGTCGCGGCGAACGTCGCGATCGGGCCGCCGTCGCCCTCCTCGGCGACCGAGGTGGTGAGCAGCACGACCGGGCGGGTACCGGACCCGAAGCCGTTTCGGAAAGCGGGCGAGCGCAGCACGACGCGCGCGAGTGTCCGCGCGTCGAGGCGCAGTTCGCGGCCCTGCTCGTCGACCACGGGGAACAGTCCGTCCCGCAGGTCGTCGGCGGTGCGGTCCGGGAGCACCACGAAGAACGGGGTCACCGGGGCCCACGGGGGTGTCCGGCCGGAGAAGGCGTGGCCGGTCATCGCGGCCACGGGGTCGGTCTGCCCGGGATCGAGGACGTACAGTTCGGTGCCCGCCCAGCCGTCGCCGGTCAGGCCGGCCGCGTCCCGGAACAACTCGTCCGGGAACCGGTGCGCGCCGGGATCGGCGAAGTCGACCCCGGCCTGCGTCCCGTCGAATCCCTGCACCGTGGTGGACCGCACCCGGTCCGGCGCGAACTCGCGCGCGGTGCCGGTGCTGTCCAAGCCGGTCGCCGGAGCGCGGCGGAGCCGGCTGAGGGTCCCGTCACCACCGTAGAGATCGGCACCGGCGGCAGGGAATTCACGCAGTCGCGCCGGAGAGGACTCGGCCGGTGCCGGGACCTCGGCCGCGGAGTCGCGCATCTGCCGGAAGAGCGCCTCCAGCGCCCGGGGGCGCGACGACGCCTCGTCGACCAGCGCCTGGGCCGCGCGGCTGTCGCGGACGGTGTCCCGGAGGTACCGCAGCCGCCCGGCGAGCCAGCGTTCGGCGATGTCCGGGACGATCGCGCGCAGGCTGCGGCCGGCCTGGTGGCGCGACACACGCTCGAGGTGCGCGAGGAACCGCGGGTCGAAGTCGATCTCCGGATGGGCTTCCACCAGGCTCATCAGGCGCGCGCCGGTCCGCCTGACCGACACGTCGGGGTAGTTCTCGCCGTGCTCGTCCCACCAGTCGCCGGGTTCGATGGCGAGCAGGCCGTCGAGGGAGTCGTGGTGGATCGCGTCGACCAGGGGCGCCAGCAGCGCGTCCCGCGCCGCGGGCTCGTCACCGGAGTCCGTGTCGTCCGCGTGGACGGCTTCCGGCGCGTGTTCGGCCGGGATCGCCGGCGTCGCCTCGATTTCGAGCAGGACGTGCGGGTCGCCGTCGGCGGGCCGGCGCACCGTCCCCACCGGGAGCCGGGTGCGGTCGGCGAGGTCGCCGCTACCGGGGATCGCGAGGTCCAGCCGTCGCTGGATCTCCACGCGCACGTCGTTCTCCAACCGCTCGATCGCGCCGCGGGACACGCCGCCCACGACGGTGATCCGGACAGCCGGTGGCGCGAGGCCCACTCTGGCGCGGTCGAGCAGCCGCGACGCGTACCGGGACGCGAACGAGCTCGCCGCGAGCGGATCGCGCGGCGCGCCGCGGTCGAAGGTGACCACGGCGGGCCGGTCCGGTCCGGCCGTGAAATCGGCGGGGAAGACGGACCGTGGCGCCGGATGGTCTCCCACCGCGCGGGCGATCACGCCGCCCAGGCCGGTGAACGGTCCCGGATCGCCGAGCACCGCGTCGTGCAGACCACGCGCAAACGTGACGCAGTTCTGGTTCCGCCAGAAGTACGGCCGGTTCTGCACCGTCCTGATGAAGGCGAGACCGCGCTCGAGGTCCCGGACCGTGACCGAGGCGGGTACCGCCGTCGTGGCGACCTCGCTGCGGTCCGGGCTGCGGATCACCCCGTCCTGTTCGCTTCGCGCACGACTGCTGTCCGACGGCCAGAATCCGACGGAAAAGCGCCGCCCGAACCGCGGGCCGTCCGGGTTCGGCCCGCCGATCGGCAGCCGGACCTCGACCCACGCGTGGCCGAACCGCGTCGAAACGCCCTCCATCCGGGTGGGTTTGACCAGCACCCGGAATTCGACGTCGCCTCCCGTGTGGGAGCGTGCCCCGGCCAGCGCCCGTTCGAGCTGGTCCAGGTCGTAGCTCAGAGCCGGGTGCGTCGCGGCCGTCCGGCGGCCGGTGAGACCGGCCGCGGGTTCCGCGCCCACCGCGCGCAGCGCCTGGCCGAGATGCGGGCCGAGGTCGGCGAAGAGATCCGCCCCCGGGTACATCGCGCGGTAGACCTCGGCCAGCCGCACCAGGGACAGCGTGTCGTGCTCGATCCCGGTGACGGCCGACCACGCCGCCCGCGATCCGTCCCGTCCGGCGATCCGGTGCACCGCGGCCGCGATCTCCCGCACGTCCGGGAAGTCGACGCCGAGGTACCCGGCCAGCCCGGTCCGCCTGCCGTCCTGATGACCGACGATGGCCGCGAGAGCGGCCGGGCGGTCGCGGATCTGGTTCAGCGTCCGCACCGCCTCGTACCGGGTGTCCGCGGACCAGGCGAGGTGCAGCACCCGGCGGCTGAGCCACCACCCGGCGACGTCCGGGGCCACCTCGTCGAGCCGGGATCCCGTCCGCCGGGCGAGTTCGGCCAGCAGCGCGGGGTCGTACCCCGCCTCGGCGAAGTTCTCCAGTTCCGCGTACAGCTCGTCCCGGGTCGGCGGCAGGGAGCGGAACAGCCGGTCCACCGTGTCGCGGTGTTCGTCGGTCACCGGCGTCGCGGCCAGCGCGCCGAGCGATCCGTGGTCGATGGCGTCCGCCAGCGCCGCGATGGCCGCGCGGTGCGGTTCGGTGGTCAGGACGGCGGTTTCCCGGTGCTCGGTGTCCGCCGGGGCGGCCCAGACGGCCACCCGGCGGCGCCGTTCGCGCTGGGTGCCGGGCGCGGGGGCGAACGGGCCGGCGGAGGCGGTGTCCCCGCGACTGCTGACCTGGATGTCCACTGTGGACGATGGAAGCCCGCGCCGCGCCAGTTCCTCGTCGAGCATCGGCCGCAGGACGTCGCGAACGGCCTCGGCCCGCATCCGCCCGGTCCGCTCCGCGCCGCGGCTGATGCTGCCGCCGTTGCCGCCGCCTTCGACGTGCACCACCAGCGGATCGCGGACGGCTTCGGCCAGCTCCGCCGCGAACGCGCGCAGGCCGGGGTGCTGATCGCGCCGCACGGCCGTCCCGCGCTCGGCGAAGGCGACCTCCACCGCTTCGGGCAGCTCGACGGCGTCGACAGGACTGTTTTCCGGCGAGGGCGTGCCGGGGGCGGCCGGTTCCTCTTCGGTCTCCTCCGGGATGGTGTCGAGGTGCTGCTCCGGGGCGGCGGGCGGGACCGGGTCGGCCGCGCGGCCCTTTCCCTTGCCGTCGCCCGCTTCGGCCTCGGTGCGGAGGGCGAGTGCGTCGGCGAACCGCTCCCGGGCCTGCTCTTCCAGCAGATCGTAGGTCTGTTCGAGGTCGTCGGCCGTGGCGCGCCGGGGGCCGAGGTGACGCAGTTCGATCGGGAGCAACGGCATCGGCAGGCGCGGGGCGCCGTGCTCGTCCGGGTTGGTGTCGAGGGCGGGGAACGAGGAGCGGATGCCGAGCGCTTCCCGCTGCGTGACCCGGCGGGCCGGGTCGTCCCGGAACGCGGTGGCCAGATAATCGCCGAAGGTGGCGTCCGTGCGTTCGGGGTCGTGGGGCCAGCGCATCGGCAGCCGCTGGTCCAGGCCCGGCTTGGCGACGGTCTTCGTGTAGTGGTCCTCGCTCACCCGCTGGAGAAACCGCTCGGCGAGGGGGCCGGACTGCTCGTCGAGCACCTGCCGCACCCGGGTGCTCAGACCGGCGCGGATCCCGTCGAGGTGGACGCGGAGGGAGACCGCGGCGAAGTTCTTGGCCAGGCTGTCCGGCGCCATCGTGCGCTGGGCCAGCGCGGCGAACTGGCTGTAGACCGCGGCGAGGTAACCCGCGAGCGTGACCCGGTCCTGCGGAGAGGCGCCGGGGAGCAGCTGTCCGGCCAGCTCGTCGCCGAGTTCGAGGCCGTCTTCCAGGTGATTGCGTGCCGCGATCACCACGGGGCTGTCGTCCCGCATGGTGACGGCGGTGAACCCGAGGAACTCCCGCAGCCCCGCCAGCGGGACGCCGACCGTGAAGTGCAGGTACAGCTCGTCCGTCGCGCGCCGGCCGCCCTTGCGCAGCCGCACGTCGTCGGCCAGCGGGTCCAGCTGGAAGGGCGGGCCGTCGAACAGCAGGCTCAGCGGCGTGTTGTCGCGCGCCTGCGCCAGCCGCCGCAGGGCGTCGGTGATCGCCGCCATCGTCTCCGACCTCGTCCGGCGGCCGTCGTCGCCCGGCACCGCGGCGATCGGCTTGGTCACCAGCTCGATCACCGGCTCGCCCACGGCGTCGAGCACGAGCTGGTAGTCCGGCGCGTCCACCAGGAAATCGACGTCGTCGGGCTCGACGTCGCGCGGCAGGCGGACCGGATAGCCGTGCAGCTCCGCCTCGAACCCGATCGCGCCCGCCAGCATCCGCAACCGCTCGCCGGTGAGCAACCGCGGCGCGAGATCCTGTGCCAGCGCGACGATTCCCACCTCCGGATCCGCGGTGGCCGCCAGCCGCGCGGCCTCCTCGACCGTCACCTCGTAGGCCGCCGGGTCGCCGACGCGCACCAGATCGCGGATGCGGGTGTTGAGCTCGGCGGCCAGATGCGTGGCGTCGACCGGCGCCCGGCGCTGGGCGATGACCACGGCGCCCCCCTCGCGCAGGCGATAGGGATCGTCCCCGGCCGGCCTGCCGTCCAGGACGACCGACCAGAGATCGCCGTGCCTGCGGAGTGCCCAGGTGTAGCCCACGAACCCGGTGGCGTGGGTCGTCCAGCTCAGCGAGGTGCCGAGGTCGTGCTGGTCGTCGCGCTGGTCGAGGACGCGGATCTTGCCGTCGGAGCCCACCGTGCCCCGCCGCAGCACGTCGAACTGACCGCCGAGGCCGGTGACCACCCTCATCGGCCGGTGGCCGGAACGCATCGCCGGTATCCGGTGGACGCCCGGTTCCAGATGCTCCACGGTCACCGCGAGATCGCGGTAGTCGGCGTAGGTGAAGAACCGGACGCCGTCGATTTCGACGATTCCCCGCGCGTCGGCCACGACCCCGGCCTGGGGCTGCCTCGCCACGTCGTCCGCCCGGGGACGCTGCTCGACGACGAGGACGCCTCGGTCCCGCAGGCCATAGGCGTCGTGCTGGAGCTCGGCGGGCGGGCCGGTCACGACGAGGGTCCACAGGTCACCGTGCTCACGGACTTCCCAGGAGTAACCCACCAGACCGGTCGGCAGGACGGCGGTCCAGTTGATCGGGTCCTCGCTGCCGTCCGGCCGGGACCGGCCCTGGTGGAAGATGTCGGCGCGCCCCTTCCCGGTGACGGTCCCGCTGCGCCGCACCCGGTGGTTCCCGCCGAGATCAAGGGAAATCACCTTGTTGCCGCTGCGGCCGGCGTTCGGGAACTCGAAGGTGTTCGCGCCCTGCCGCACGACCTTGACCGAGCGGTTCGCGTAGTTCTTGACCAGCACCCGCGTCCCGTTGACGGTGACGGTGCCCAGGTTGTCGCCGGGAAAGACCCGGGTCCGCTGGGCGCCGAACGCGGACGGGTCCGGCACGGCGGCCGGAGCGGGGGCGGCGTCCCGGGCCGGGGCGGTGGCGAGGTAGCGGGCGGGACGGCCCGGCTGGTCGATCTGCACGACGTGCACCCGCTGCCGCGGATAGCCGGGTGTGGTCTCCGTCGTGCCGCGCACCTGGACGACGGTGGTCCGGCTGGTGCGGTGGATGTCGAGGTCGAGGTGATAGAGGTTGGCCATCACCTGGGCCAGCAGACCGCCGGCTTCCCCGAAACCGGATCCGGGCTGCCGGAGCTCGGCGATGATCCGCTGGACGCGTTCCGGGGTGTGGCGGGCTTCGCGGAAGTAGCGCGGGGCCGGCCGCGCGGCGTCGTCGGCGAGCGCCTCGGCCAGCTGGAGGCGCATCTGGTGCGGGTGCAGCGGACCGTCGCCCGCGGGGGCGCCCAGCCGCGCGCTGAGGGCGACGGCACGCAGGAAGCTGTCGCCGTCGTCGTCGACGTGGACCCACCCCAGGCCGTGCACTCCCAGGGTGTCCTCGATCACCCGGGGAACCGTGTAGGTGTTCTGCATCGTGTCGGCGAGTGTCACGAAGACCTGTGAGCCGGTCTCGGTCACTGACGGCTCCGGCACGATCTCGCGCCGCACGAGGTCGAGCAACGCCGCCCTGCCGATGGTGACCTCGTCGAACACGCCCGCGCGCCTGCTGAGCGCGTCCGCGACCATGCCCAGGAGCTGCTCGTGCACGAACGCCGATTCGTGCAGGCCACCGGTGATGACGGCCTGTCGTGCCACGGACAGGTCGCCGTCGGCGACGGTGGTCCCGGCGGCGATGTCGAGGGCCAGCGTGCGCAGGTTGAACGCGTCGTACCCCGGCATCTCGTAGGCGCCGGTGAACGGGTCTTCGGTGACCTCGAACCGCTGGCCGCGCTCGGGTTGCCGCGGTGGTGCGCCGGCGGGCACTCGCGGTCGTAGCTCGCGGCCTCCGGTGCGGACGGCGTGGGCGATGTTGCCGGCGAGTTCGTCGAGGGTGGCCGGCTGGTAGGACCCGCCGGTGTCCTGGAGGTGCAGGTGGTGATCCAGTTCGGCGCGGTCGAGATGCTCGTCCGCGGGAAGCCGCTGGTTCACCGACAGCAGGAGGTGGTCCAGGAACTGCTGGTCGCGGTGCTCCGGCCCGGTGCCACTGACCGGTGCGGGCACGATGGTCACGCGGACCCGGTGGCTCGGCTCGTGGGCCCTGATCCCGGTGTCTTCGACGGCGACGACGTTGATCCTCGGCTCGTCCGCGAACCGCCTGGCCAGCGAAAGAACCTCGTCGCGCAGGGCCTGGTCGATGCTGCGCCCGGCGACCTCGACGCGGACCCTGCCGTTCCGTCCGGCGGTGCCCAGCGCGGAGGTCACCGCGGCGACGGTCGACTGCACGACGTCGCGGGACAGGAAGTTCTGCATCGAGAAGCGGCGCCGGAAAACCTCGGACGGCGCTGGGGAACCAGTGTCCACATGGGACGGTCCGGCGGTGCCGAGGCGGTGCAGTACCCAGTCCGCGACCGCGTCCGGCGGACCGGGTGCCGGATCCGGCCGCCCGGCGAGAAGACCTCGCAGTTCCGGGAGCGTCAGCCGGTCCCGGCGCCGCTCGCCGAGGATCGTGTTGACCCGGCTCAGCACCGAGTTCTCGAACGCCGCGGTGCCGTGGAGCGCGCTGAGCGTGGGCATCGCTTCCTGGGGAACACGCACGCGCGCACGGGTGGGGGCGCTGGTGGTCCGGGCCCGGGGCGCCGGCGCCGAGTCGCGGACATCGGTGGTGGACGCCGAAGTCAGCCGTCGCGGGGCCTGCTCGGCGACCCACAGCATGACCCGGCGCCGCTGGTCCCGGCTCCCGTTGCCGGGGGGCGCGTGGGGGCTGGCGGAGGGGCCGTCGCCGCGGGACCGGTGGTCGACACGCACGAAGTCGCGGGCGATCCCCCGTTGGTCCAGCTGGGGCCCCAGCAACGACTCCAGCGCCTCGGACACGCTGCGCGCCCGGTCGGTTCCGACCGTCTGCGCGCCCCGGCTGCTGCGGCCCCCGTTCCCGCCGCCTTCGGCGACGACCACGAGACCCGGCGATCCGGTCAACGCTGCCCGGCCGGCCTGTTGCCCGACGTAGGCGGCGAAATCGGCCAGTGCGTCGCCGGCCCGCGGCTGGTAGGTGTGCACTCCCGAGGCGAAATCCACTTCCGCGGCCGGTCCGGCGGTGGGGGCAGGGGTGAGCCGGTACGCCTTCTCGGCCGCCTCGTTCGCTTCCTCGGTATGGACGTCGACGGTGTCGTAGTGGTCCCGGACGAAGTTCCGTGCCGAGGCCGGGGGAAAGGCGCGGATCTCGACCGGGATCAGCGGGCGCGGGAGCCGGCCGTCGTTGGTGTCCGGGGTGGGGAACGTCGTGCCGACGTGGAGTGCTTCGGCCTGGCCGATCGCCCGGGGCGGGGCGGCGAGGAGCCCGCTGTCGAGGTAGTCGCCGACGGTGAAGGGACCGCGCTCGCCCCAGGAGAGGACGTCCGGTCCGTGTCCCCGCGGGTTGGGCGCGGCCAGGAAGGGCTGCCGGCGCAGGTGGCGGACGATCTGTTCCCGGATCCACGGGGCTTCGGCGTCGAGGAATTCCTGGACGGCCGCCGGGAGCGCGTTCCGGTAGCCGGGCATGTCCACCCGGGACAGGACGACGGCGAGGAGCTTGGGGTAGTAGTCGCGCCTCCTGTCCGGTGGGTAGTGCCCGATGGCTTCGGCCAGTGCCGACACCTGGACGTGAAGCAGCGTGAGGTAGCCGGCGAGGGCCTGCACTTCGGCGTCCGTGGCGAGCGCGTCCACCGCGCTGCGATGTCCCGAGCCGGGGCGCACCCCGGCGAAGCGGTCGGCCACGGCCGCGCCGACCTGGAGACCGAGTTCGAGCGTCCGCACCGATTCGGAGTCTTCGTGCATGAGGCCGGTGTGGATCGCCCGGAGGAAGCCGAACATCCCGGCAGGCGGGATCCCCGTGGTCAGCTGCAGGGCCAGCCCGCCCCTGCCCAGGACTGGGCCCAGGGTGGCGTGGGTGAACGGCTCGTTGACGTGGTAGCCCTCGTGTGCCGGGAACAGGTCCGACAGGAGGGTCCCCTCGGGGCTGTGCTCCAGCTTCCGGATCGCGGTTTCGACCCTGCTCAGGGTTTGCGCCGGGTCGAGGCGGCCGGTGTCGCCGGGCAGTGTCGCGATGGGTTTGGTGACGATCTCGAAGATCGGCTCGTTGCCCACCTTGTCGATCACGATGTCGAAGTAGTCGGAGGTCACCATGGTGCCGACGTACTCGATGCCCTCCACCCGGCGCCGGTTCTCCAGCTCGATGCCGATGGCGCCGCCGCGCATGCGGGGCCGCAGCTCACGCCCCTGGGTGCGGACGGCGTGGGCGATGTTGCCGGCGAGTTCTTCGACGTTCCTGGGGACGACGGTCTGGCCGGTGTCCTGCCGCGCGAGCTCGGTGTCCAATGTGGACGGATCGAGGTGGTCGCCGGCGGTGAGCCGGGAGTTGACCGCGGCGAGCAGGTCGTTGCGGAAACGGTCGTCGCGGTACCGCGGGTCGGTGGCCGTGACCGGTTTCGCTTCGGAGGCGGGCTCGTGGGGCGCCGGTTCGGCGGGGACGGCCGGTGGCGCCGCTGTGTCGGTGGACAGCTCGGCCGGTCGCCGCGGGGCGGTCTCGGAACGCGCGGGGGTGGCGGGGTCGGGCGGTGTGGTGGGTGTGGCGGCCGGTGCGGTGCGGGAGGTGGTGATGGAGGCGGGGCGCGCGGAGTTCGGCGCGGGGCGGAGGGCGTTTTCGGTGCGGGACGGCGCGGCCGCGGTGGTGTTCGTGGCGGCGCCCGGTCGTTCGGTGGCCGCGCGGGTGCCAGGGGAGTGCGGTGTCTCGCCGGTGGGGTGTGGCGATGTGGTGGTGCTCTGGGCCGGTGTGGTCGTGGCGCCGACTGGCCCGGGGCGGGCGGTGGCGGTCTCGGCCGGGGGAGTGGTGGCCGGGTTGGTGGTTGCGGGTGCGGGGTTCGGGGTCACGGCCGGGGATGCCGTGGCTGTCGTGATCGTGGGGGTGGGGGACGGTGTGGGGGTGGAATTCGTGGCCGGGGCTGCGGGATGGGCGGTCGGCGTCGTCGACGGCGCGGCAGCGGGACTCGCGGCCGGGACCGGGGACGGCGCGACGGCAGGGGGTCTCGCCGCGGTGGGGCTCGGGGCCGCGGTGGAAGTGGGGGCAGGTGGTGCGACGGGAGTCGCGGCCGCGGCGGGGGTCGAGGTGCCCGGTGCCGGGGTGGCGGGACTCGTGGTGGCCGGAGTCGCCGTGCCGGGAGTGGAAGTTCCCGGGCGGGGAGCAGCTGTGGCCGGACCGGGTGCGGCGGTGGGCGCGGGGCCGGAGGTCGCCGGGGTTACCGGGCCGGGTGCGGGCGCGGCCTGCGGGGGCCCCCCGGGCACCCGGGGGGGGTAGGAG
>NZ_JBHYIQ010000034.1:74702-87762 GCF_042739895.1 Amycolatopsis sp. NPDC059021 | reverse complement strand
CTCGCATGCGATGCGAGGAAAGTCCCCTTCAGCTCGTCTAACGAGACGAACGTCCCCTTCAGCCCACGGGCGGGCGGGCTGCCCCCTCGGCAGTCCGCCCGCCCACGTCCACAGGTACTACTACGGAACGCGGACCCCTCCGGTTCAGCGGCAGTCTTCGATCCAGTGGCCCGCCACAGGGACCGGCCGGGCGGCCGAGCGGCTCGCGTTCCACTCCGTCCAGCCGTCCTCGCCGAGCCGGTCCAGCACCGGCCGCAGCACACACGACCGCTGCGGTTCGGGCAGCAGTTCGGCAGCCGGGACGACGTCGGCGGAGAACCGGCTCAGATAGGCCGCGTCGAGCGGCTTCCCCTGGGCGAACCGGTCGATGTTGGCCCCGGCGATGACGCGCTCCGGGTCGAGCACCGCCAGCGCGAGCAGGGCCAGCGCCGCCGCGCCGACGGCGGCCCTCGGCAGCCAGGCCGTCCGCAGCCGCACCAGCGACGCGAGCACGAGCAGGAACACCACGCCGAGCCAGAGTTCGCAGACCTCGACCAGCACGCGCAGCACCGTGAAGCCGTACGCCTCCTGGTATGTCCACATGCGACTCAACGCGGACACCACCAGCACCAGGCTCAACGCGCTGAGCGCGCCGAGCATCGCCCGCTGCCACACCCGGTCCTGCACCGTCGCGTTCGGCGCCCAGCGCAGCGCGGCCGCGACCAGCGCCAGGGTGAGCACCGTGACGGCGCACAACTGCCAGAAGCCACCGCGGGCGTACTCGGCCGAAGTCAGCCCGTCGGTGCGCAGCACGTAACCGGTCCCGCCGAACAACACGACGAGCCGCACCGCGACGAACACCGCGAACAGCAGCACCAGCACGCCCAGCGGCAACGCCCACTCCAGCCGGTGAGCCGCGCGGACGGGCCGCCCGTCCACGGCCGGATGCGGTGGCGCGGCAAGGAGATAGCACGCCCCGGCCAGGCCGAGCCCGGCCGCGACGAAGACGAAGCCCCAGCGCAGCGCCGCGGGCGGGTCGATGTCCGGCACGAGCGACGACACCAGATGCGCGAACGTCGCGTCGGCGCTGCTCAACAGCGGGACGAACACGGCGAGCAGGCCCGCGGTCGCCAGTACCGCGAACACCACCCGCTGCCCGGCGCCTGACCGGCGGAGCGCGAGCGCGCCCAGCCCCTTGCCGACCCATGGCAAGCCCCGTAACGCCTCGACCGGCACCGCGAGCACGTCGTAGATCAGCGTGTTGACCGTCCGCCCGCCGACCACCGCGAGCGACCCGCAGACGCAGGCCGCGAGCACGCACAACACGAACAGCCAGCCCGAATCGCGATACGTCCCGACCGCGAGCAACGCCAGTGCGAGCAGCCCCCAGCCCAAGCTCGCCTTCGTGAAGTGCCGGGGTGAGCCCGCCTCGCGGGAACGCCGGTCCACGACCACCACCCCGGCCGCCAGCACGAGCCCGGTCAGCACCCAGCCGATGCCCGGCTTTCCCAGTGGCAGCAGGATCGCGGCGGCCAGCCCGGCCACGGCGGCGGCGGGCAGCACGGCGGGCGGCAACGGCACGACCGTCCACTTCGGAGGGACGGGCACCTGGTGCAGTACCGGTACCTGCGGTGCCTTCGGTAAGTCCACAGTGGACGTCGCGGCCGCCGATGGCTTGGCCGCGCCGGGCGGCGTGGCGTGGGCCGGCCCTGGCTTGGTCGGCTCGGACATGGGATTTCTCCTCGCTCTTTGGGGTAGCACCGTTGGGCAGCGCGAAGCAGACCTCGGCCGTGCGGGCCGGGCCGTCAGTGCTTTCCGGTTCAGGAAGCGGGCAGGGTGACGCGGATGCGGCAGCCCTCGGGCTCACCGGGCGGGGTGTCGACGACGCCGATGGTGCCGCCGTGCAGATCGACCACCCAGCGGGCGATCGCGAGGCCGAGGCCGGTGCCGCCGCCCCCGGCGCGCTCGCCGCGGGTGAACCGCTCGAACACGCGATCGCGTTCCCCGACGGGGATCCCCGGGCCCTGGTCGCGCACCTCGATGATCACCTCGTCGCCGCGTTTTTCGGCGTACGCGCGGACTTCTCCCCCGGCGGGCCCGTGCCGGGCGGCGTTCTCCAGCAGGTTGACCACGACCTGGTAGAGCCGCTCGCGGTCGGCGACGGCGGTGGCCCCGGGCGGCGAGACGTCGACGGCGAACCGCACGCCGCGGCCGGTGGCCGTCGCCATCACCTCGGCCTCGGCGGCGACGTCGGCCAGCAGTTCGGCGAGGTCGAACTCGTCGATGTCGAGCTTGAACGTCCCGGCGTCGATCTTCGACAGGTCGAGCAGCTCGGTCACCAGCCTGCTGAGCCGTTCGGTCTGCTGCAGCGCCGTCTTCAACGTCGCCGGGTCCGGTTCGGCGACACCGTCGACGAGGTTTTCGAGGACCCCGTTGAGCGCGGTGATCGGCGTGCGCAGCTCGTGGGAGACGTTCGCGATCAGCTCACGGCGCTGCTGATCGGCGGCGTCGAGGTCGGCGGCCATCTGGTTGAACGCGTGGGCCAGCTCGCCGACCTCGTCACGCGCGGTGGCCCGGATCCGCCGGGTGTAGTCCCCCTTGGCCATCGCGCGGGCCGCGGCCGTCATCTCGCGCAGTGGCCGGGTCATGCCGTGCGCGAGGATCTGCGAAGTGAGCAGCGCGAGCACGACGGCGGCGATCGTGGTGCGCGGCGGGATCCAGCCGATCTGGTAGGTGAAGAACGTCAGCGCGATCCCGCCCGAGACCACGAGCAGGATGGCGAGCTTGAGCTTGATCGACCGGATCGGGTCGAGCGGTCGCGGCAGCAGATCGACGAGCTTGACCAAACGAGTCTTCACGAACCGACCTCCAGCGCGTAGCCGACGCCGTGCACCGTGCGGATCAGGTCCGCGCCGAGCTTGCGCCGCAACGCCTTGATGTGGCTGTCCACCGCGCGTGTGCCCGAAGCGCTGCCGTGCACGTCCCAGTCCCACACCTCCGCCAGCAGCCGCTCCCTCGGCTGCACCGCCCTCGGCCGCTTGGCGAAGTGCACGAGCAGGTCGAACTCGATCGGCGTCAGCTGCGCGGCCACCCCGGCACGGGACACCCGCCGCTCGTCGACGTCGATCTCCAGATCGCCCAGCACGATCCGGGTGCCGGGAGTCCGCGCGGCGCGCTCGACCCGGCGCAGCAGCGCGTGGACCCGCGCCGTGAGCACCCGCATGGAGAACGGCTTCGTGAGGTAGTCGTCCGCGCCGACACCCAGGCCGACCAGCAGGTCGGTCTCGTCCGCGCGGGCGGTGAGCATCAGGACCGGCACCGGGCGCCGCGCCTGGATCCGGCGGCACACCTCGAGCCCGTCGAACCCGGGCAGCATGACGTCCAGCACCACCAGCTCGGGCTCGTGCTCGACGTCCGCGGCGACCCCGGCGGGCCCGTCGTGGGCCAGTTCGACGGTGAATCCTTCGGCCCGCAGCCGGGCGGCGATCGCGTCGGCGATGGTGCGGTCGTCCTCGACCACCAGCACCCGCCGTCCTCCCCTGTCCATGCCGCCGACTCTAAGCAATGACCGTGGAGGCGTTCGGGGTGAGCTGTGGAGATCCTGTGAAGACCCGGACCGGGTTTCGGCTGCGTTGCGAAAGCGCTACCGCCAGGTGTGTGACGTACGTCATGCATCCGAGGGGCCCGTGCGCAATCGACAGACTGCGCTCCGACCTGCCGAAGAATGAACAGACTGACAGTCCCACCCGTACTCGGGCGGCGCGCAGGATTCGGCGATGGAGCCGACGAGACGCCAAGACGAGCTCGTGCATGGGGACGGCCGGGTCGAACTCGGTGACGTCCGGTCGCTGGAGAACAGCCGCTTCTTCAACGAGGAACTGGCGCCGGTCCCGGTCGGCAAGCGGACCTGGACCACCTACAACTATTTCGCGCTGTGGATGGGCATGGCGCACAACATCCCGTCGTACGCGCTGGCGGCGTCGCTCATCGCGCTCGGCATGAACTGGCTGCAGGCACTGATCACGATCACCCTCGGCAACCTGATCGTGCTCGCGCCGATGCTGCTCAACAGCCACGCCGGCACCAAGTACGGCATCCCGTTCCCGGTGTTCGCGCGGGCGTTCTACGGGCTGCGCGGCGCGAACCTCGCCGCGCTGCTGCGCGCGTTCATCGCGTGCGGCTGGTTCGGCATCCAGACCTGGGTCGGCGGTGAGGCGATCTACGTCATCGTCGGGCGGCTCGCCGGATCCGGCTGGCGCGACTCGGCGATCGTGGCGGGCCAGCACTGGACACTGTGGCTGTCCTTCGCGGTGTTCTGGGTGATCCAGATGCTCATCATCTGGCGCGGTATGGAGGCGGTCCGCCGGTTCGAGAACTGGACGGCGCCGCTGGTGTCGGTCGGCTTCCTGGTGATGCTCGGCTACGTGCTGATCAACGCGGGCGGGTTCGGGCCGATCCTGGCCGATCCCGGGAAACTCGGCTGGGGCACGGGCTTCTGGAAGGTGTTCGCGCCGTCGCTGATGGCGATGATCGCGTTCTGGTCGACGCTTTCGCTGAACATGCCGGACTTCACCCGCTTCGGCGGCAGCCAGCGCAAGCAGGTCCGCGGCCAGATCCTCGGCCTGCCCACCACGATGACGTTCATCGCGGTGGTGGCGATCCTGACCACGTCCGGCGGCAAGGTGCTCTACGGCGCCGAGCTGTGGGATCCGGCGAAGCTCGCCGACAAGTTCTCGAGCCCGGTCGTGGTCGTCGTCGCGCTCGTCGCGCTGGTGCTCGCGACGATCTCGGCGAACCTCGCGGCCAACGTCGTCAGCCCGTCCTACGACTTCTCGAACGCCTTCCCGAAGCGGATCACGTTCGCCGTCGGCGGGCTGATCACCGGGATCGTCGGCATCCTGATCCAGCCGTGGCGGCTCTACTCCGACCCGAGCATCTATATCTTCGCGTGGCTCGGGTTCTACGGCGGGCTCCTCGGCGCGGTCGCCGGTGTCCTGGCCGCCGGGTACTGGATCGTGTACCGGACCCGGCTGAAACTGCGGGATCTCTACACACCCGATGGGGTGTACTGGTTCACCGGTGGCTGGAACTGGCGGGCGCTGGTGGCCACTCTGGTGGGTGCGGTGCTCGCCGTCGGCGGCGCGTACAGCGCCGAAGGGAGCGGTCCGTTCCCCGCGGACGGGCTGATCCCGTTCCTCAAGCCTCTCTACGACTACAACTGGGTGGCCGGTCTGGTCGGCGCGTCCGTCGTCTACCTGGCACTGGCCCGTCCCGTAACGAAGAAGGAGGAGATCAGTGAGCGAAGTGGTCAGGGCCGGGTTGATCCAGCAGCGGTGGACGGGTGACAAGGAGTCCATGATCGGATGCGCGGTCGACGCCATCGGCAAGGCCGCGTCGCAGGGGGCTCAGGTCGTCTGCCTGCAGGAACTGTTCTACGGCCCGTATTTCTGCCAGGTACAGGACACCGACTACTACTCCTACACCGAGGGCATTCCCGACGGCCCGACGACGAAGCTCATGCAGGAGGTCGCCGAACGCCACGGCGTCGTGCTGGTCGTCCCGATGTACGAGGTCGAGCAGCCCGGCGTGTACTACAACACCGCCGCGGTGATCGATGCCGACGGGACCTACCTCGGCAAGCACCGCAAGAACCACATCCCGCAGGTCAAGGGCTTCTGGGAGAAGTTCTACTTCCGGCCCGGCAACCTGGGCTACCCGGTGTTCGACACCGCCGTCGGCCGCATCGGCGTCTACATCTGCTACGAGCGGCATTTCCCGGAGGGCTGGCGGGCGCTGGGCCTGGCCGGGGCGAAGATCGTGTTCAACCCGTCGGCGACCAGCCGGGGCCTGTCGGAGTACCTGTGGCGCCTCGAACAGCCCGCGGCCGCGGTGGCGAACGAGTACTACGTCGGCACGATCAACCGGGTCGGCGTGGAACCGTTGGGCGACAACGACTTCTACGGTCAATCGTACTTCGCGGACCCACGCGGCCAGCTCGTCGGCGAGGCGGCGTCGGACACCGAGGAGGAGATCGTCGTCCGCGATCTCGACATGGGCAAGCTCGCCGAGGTCCGCGACCTGTGGGCGTTCTATCGCGATCGCCGGCCGGACAGCTACGGCCCGCTCGCGGAGGCGTGATGACGACGCTTATCAAAGGCGGCCAGGTCCTTTCCCCGGCGGGCGCGACGACCGCGGACGTCCTCGTGGACGGCGAACGCATCACCGCCGTCGCCGCGCCCGGCGTGCTGATCGAGGCCGAGGAAATCATCGACGCCACCGGGAAATACGTGATGCCCGGCGGGATCGACGCGCACACGCATATGGAAATGCCCTTCGGCGGCACGCATTCGGTCGACACGTTCGGCACCGGGACCACGGCCGCCGCGTGGGGCGGCACCACCACGATCATCGACTTCGCGGTACAGGCCAAGGGCACCTCGCTCCTGTCCACCTTGGACAAATGGCACGAGAAGGCCGACGGGAACTGCGCGATCGACTACGGCTTCCACATGATCGTCTCCGACGTCAACGACACGACGCTGAAGGAGATGTCGGCCTGCGTCGACGGCGGGGTCGGCAGCTTCAAGATGTTCATGGCCTACCCCGGCGTGTTCTACTCGACCGACGGCGAAATCCTGCTGGCCATGCAGAAGGCGCGGGAGATCGGCGCCACGATCATGATGCACGCGGAGAACGGCATCGCGATCGACCAGCTGGCCGCGCAGGCCGTCGCGGCGGGCAACGTCGATCCTGTCCAGCATGGACTGACGCGCCCGCCGGAACTGGAAGGCGAGGCGACGTCGCGGGCGATCCAGCTCGCGAACGTCACCGGGGCACCGCTGTACATCGTGCACTTGTCGGCGTCACAGGCACTCGCGGCAGTGGCAGAGGCTCGCGAGACCGGCCAGAACGTCTTCGCCGAGACGTGCCCGCAGTACCTCTATCTGTCCATTGAGGACTTGGCGAAGCCGGGCTTCGAGGGCGCGAAGTACGTGGCCTCGCCGCCGTTGCGGGACAAGTCGCATCAGCCCGACCTCTGGCGCGGTCTGCGCACGAACGACCTTTCGGTGGTCTCGACCGACCACTGCCCGTTCTGCTTCAAGGACCAGAAAGAGCTGGGACGCGGCGACTTCCGGGCCATCCCGAACGGGATCCCCGGCGTCGAGCACCGGATGGACCTGCTGCACCAGGGTGTCGTGGCGGGCGAGCTGTCGCTGGGCCGCTGGGTCGAGACGTGCTCGGCCACCCCGGCGCGGATGTTCGGCCTCTACCCGCGCAAGGGTGTGATCGCGGCGGGCTCGGACGCGGACATCGTGATCTACGACCCGGCGGCGAAACAGACCCTGTCCGCCGAGACCCACCACATGAACGTGGACTACTCGGCGTACGAAGGGTTCGAGATCACCGGCAAGGTGGATACGGTGCTGTCCCGGGGACGGGTCGTGGTATCGCCGTCCGGTTTCACCGGCAGCACGGCGCACGGCAAGTTCCTTTCCCGGCAGCTCAACCAGTACCTGAACTGAGGGGGCGTCAATGGATTTCGGGATTGTTCTGCAGGCCGATCCGCCCGCGAGCGAGGTCGTGCGGCTGATGGCCGACGCCGAGAACGCGGGATTCCGCTACGGCTGGACGTTCGACTCGTGCGTGCTGTGGCAGGAGCCGTTCGTCATCTACTCGGCGATCCTCGCGGCGACGTCCTCGCTGGTCGTCGGGCCGATGGTGACCAGCCCCGGCACGCGGGACTGGTCGGTGATGGCCTCGACCTTCGCCACGCTCAACGACATGTACGGAAACCGGACGGTGTGCGGGATCGGCCGCGGCGACTCCGCGCACCGCGTCGTCGGGAACCCACCGTCCACTTTGGCCACTGTCCGCGAGTGCATGCGGCAGGTGAAGGACCTCGCCGAGGGCCGCGAAGTGACGCTGAACGACACGGCCGTGCGCATCCCGTGGATCCGGGGCGGGCGGCTGGAGATGTGGATGGCGGGCTACGGGCCGAAGGCGCTGAAACTGGCCGGTGAGCACGCCGACGGGTTCATCCTGCAGTGCGCCGACCCCGCGATCGCGCGCTGGACCATCGGTTCGGTGCGGGAGGCGGCCCGCGCGGCCGGGCGGGATCCCAGCGGCATCACCATCTGCGTGGCCGCTCCCGGCTACGTCGGCGACGACGTCGCCCACCAGCGGGAGCAGTTGCGCTGGTTCGGCGGGATGGTCGGCAACCACGTGGCGGACCTGGTCGCCCGCTACGGCGATTCCGGGCCGGTGCCGCGCGAGCTGACCGACTACATCCGTGAGCGAGAGGGGTACGACTACGCGCATCACGGCCGCGCGGGCAACCCGTCGACCGACTTCGTCCCGGACGAGATCGTCGACCGGTTCTGCCTGCTGGGCCAGGCCTCGGCCCATATCGCGCGGCTGGAAGAGCTGGTGGAACTCGGCGTCGACCAGTTCGCGCTGTACCTGATGCACGACCGGCGCGAAGAAACCCTCGCCCACTACGGCACCCAGATCATCCCGAAGCTCACCGCCTGAGCTTCCCGATCGGGCAGCCCAGCCGACGCGAAAGGACGTACGGGCAACGGGCTTTCCGACGTCGATCAGTCCTAAAGTGACAGTCCCGACGACGGCGGAGGAAACGCGATGGGACTGGCGACAGCGGTGGTGGCGGTCGAGGTCCAGGCAGGGGACCTACTGTGCCCCGCACTGGACCCGGCCGCGCCGGCGAAGCTCACGAAGGCGACACCGGCCGCGCTCACCGCGGGCACGATGGTCGCCGGCGTCGCGGCGGCACCCGCGGCGGCGGGCGGGACCGTGAGCTACTACCCGCCCGCGCAGGCGGCGCCGGCGTCGGTGACCGGGCTCGGCACCGGGATCGCGGCCGCGGTGGTGGCCGACGAGAAGGGCCGGTGCGCGCGGCAGAATCCGGTGGCACAGGGCGCGTTCGTCGTCGGTTCCTGTGACACGCAAGGCGTTCTGGCCGTCGCACCGAAACACGACTTCGCCAACGTCCTCGATTTCGGTGCGAAGGGCGACGACCAGAGCGACGACTGGGCCGCGATCACCCGGGCCATGGACTCGCTCGACCCGATCCGGCCAGGGGTGCTGTACTTCCCCGCGGGGAACTACCGGATCAGCCGCCCGCTGCACGTCGACCGCGAGCTGGGCCGGATCGAGCTGCTGGGCGAAAGCGAGCACACCACCACCATCCGGTTCTTCGGCCCGCACGGGCCCGCGCTGTGCGTCTCGCCGAAGACCGTGGCCCATCTGCCCACCGCGGACGCGCTGCTCACCGGCAACGGCAAGGCCGGGGTGCTGCGCACGGGCAGCCGCAACACCATCAACCTGCGCGACAGCCCGGCACTGGACCTCGATGGCGCCAAGGCTTTCACCGTCGCCTGCACCGTGCGCCCCGACGAGCTCCCCGGCGGCGGTGGCGCGGCCGTCCTCAGCAGTTCCGGAAGGCGGCTCGTCAGCGAGAAGGCGACCAGCGCGTTCGGCATCTTCCTCGGCGGCACGACCGGCAAGGTCACGGTCAGCGCCACGGCGTGCCTCGGCGGCAAGGACTACACGATCGTCCACCCCGGCGGCTTTCCCGTCGGGCAGGCGCTCCACCTCGCCCTCGTCTGGGACGGTACGCAGCTGTGCCTGTACGCCGGTCCGCCGGGAACGAGCCTGGCCCCCGCGCAACCGCCGGAGGGACAGCGCCCGGCGAGCGGCGCGACGCTGACCCAGCCGGTGGAGGAAGGCGTCTACGTCGGGGTGCAGAGCACCGGCGGCTGGCCGGAGTACCGGACCCCGACCTACCCGTTCACCGGCCGGATCGACTCCATCCGGATCACCGAGTTCGCGATCGACCGCGACGCCGGACGCAAGTTCACCGCGCCGACGGCGAAGTTCCCCGAGGACTTCGCGAGCAACGTCAAGACCGATCCCGCCGACCCGGCGAAGCGGCTGGTCACCCGGATGCTGATCAACTTCGACCGCGACGTCGACGTGTTCACCGTCGGTTCCACCTGGCTCGGGCAGAGCCAGTTCCCGGCCCCGGTCTATCTGATGCACCAGTGGAGCGACGGGATTCCGGCGAACGCGATCACCACCGTCCGCCGCCTGGAGTTCCAGTCCCCCTCCGGTGCGGGCATCCACGCACAGCTTTCGGTCAACTCGCTGTTCAGCCACCTCCGTGTCACGGCTTCACGCGACGGCATCCGGCTGCGCAACAACAGCTACCTCGTCGACATCGACCACCTCTACGTCGCGGCTACCCGGCTCGGCCTGACGCTCGGGAGCGTCACCACACTGGCGAACGTGACCCGGTTCTCGACGGCGGGAACGCAGTACGACTTCGTGGCCACCGACATCGTCAGCGTCCACGCGCAGGACTGGTACATCGGTGGTTCCCGCTCGATCGTGCCGCTCCTGCTGACCTCGGCGGCCCACTTCGGTCACTTCCACGGTGTCGGCGTCGTGATCAGTTCGGAAGCCGCCCAGCTGAGCGAGGTGCAGACCTGGCGGGCCGCGGTGGCGACGTCCAGGCTGGCGCATTTCACCCTCGAGAACTCGACACTGGAAACGGCGTTCCTCGACCAGCTCGATTGCCCACCGGTGCTCATCGACGAATCGCTGATCCCGGTCGACGCGAACCGCGACTTCCCCGGTTCGTCGGTGTTCCTCAACTGCTACTTCGAGCCCAGCCCGAAGGCGCGGGCGAACATCGAGTTCTCGGGCCGGAAAGGGCCGAGCCCGGTCCGGCTCGCCGGGAACATCAGCAGTGACCCCGCCAAGCCGTGGGTACCACCGGAGAACGCGAACCTGGTGTCCCACCTGGGCGGTTGTGTGTCCACAACGGACAGTGGCCAGACGCAGTGGCGGGGCGGCCGGGACTGGGTGTTCGCCCACGACACCACGACCGGCCGGATCGGTGCCCGCGAACGGGAGACCCAGGGCAGCGGCATCGCAGGACCGAGCCCGGCGCTGCTGGCCGCCGTCCCACTGGCGCCGGGCGCGAGCCGGTACCAGGCCGAGGTCATGGCGACCGACGCGGCGGGGCGCGCCGCGACCTGGGTGATCGAGCAGGGCCTCAGTACCGTCGGCACCACCGCCACCCCGTGGGCGCCGCAGCCACGCGTGCTCGATTCCTTCGGCTCCGCGGGAGGTTCGGTGCCCACGGGCTGGGCACCGCCGGAAATCGTCGCGTCCGGCGGGAACGCTGTCGTGCGGTGCTCGGCGCCTTCGGGACTCACGCTGGCTTTCACGGTCAAACTCCGGACTCTCGAAGGACTGGCCGCCTCCTGAGCGTGTCCCTGGGGTTTACCCCACCCTGGAACTGCGGCCGACCCCAGGGACAGCACTCGATCCGCCCGCCAGTCTGGACCCATGAAGCCCTTCCGCATCGCGGCGGCGGCCACGGCCGCCGTCACGGCGACGGCGTTGCTCGCGCCCGCCGCCTCCGCCCAGCAGGCGCCAGGAATCGCCTGGCACGCCTGTGATCCGTCGTCGAAACCACCGAGCGCCGGCTACCGCTGCGCGACCTACGAGGTCCCACTGTCCTATCGCGACCCCGGCGGGCCGAAGATCCAGCTCGCGCTGGGCCTGCTGCCCGCGGCCGACCAGAGCCGCAAACGCGGCACGATCTTCTTCAACCCGGGCGGTCCCGGTAATTCCGGCCGCTTCGCGCCGCCGTTGACACCCGCGCTGCACGAACAGTTCGACATCGTCGGATTCGACCCGCGCGGCGTCGGTGCGAGTACACCGGTGCGCTGCTTCAGCGATCCGTCGCAGTTGGAGCCGCTGAAACGGATCCTCGGGCAGTTCCCGATCACGCGTGAGCAGGAGCGGCAACAGGTCGCCGACGCCCGCACCGTCACCGAGGCGTGCGGGCGCAACGCGGGCCCGCTGCTCGGACACCTGTCGACGGCCAATGTCGCCCGCGATCTCGACCGGCTCCGCGCCGCCGCCGGTGAGCCGCGGTTGCGGTATTACGGGCTGTCGTACGGAACCTATGTCGGCGAGAACTATGCCAATCTGTTCCCCGGCCGGGTCGGCGCGCTCGCGCTGGACGCCGTCGACGATCCGGTGAACTGGTCGACCGGCTACCGGCCGCAGGACGCGAAGGTACCGTTCAGCTACCGGCTCGGCGGCTTCGAAGGTGCGCAGCAGGCACTGAACTCGTTCCTCGCCGACTGCGCCGCCGACACCCGCTGCGCCTTCCGCGAGCCCGGTACCGATCTGCTCGCGAAGTGGAACCGGATCCTCGACCGGCTCCAGACCGGCCCGGTGACGATCCCGGGCGGCGACGGGGCCATCCGCACCGTCCGCTATCAGGACGTCATCGGCGAAGTCCACCGTGGACTGCTCGACGAGGCGAAGGCCGCGAACCTGGCCCGGTTCCTCCAGGCCGTCGCAAGCGCCCCGGCCGGCGCGGCGGCCATGTCCACAGTAGACACACCGATCGGGACGCCGTTCGACTCGGCGATGGGCGGGGCGGGCACGGTGTGCGCCGACGCGAGCAATCCGCGTGATCCCGAGTCGTGGTGGCAGTACGCGAAACTCGCCGACCGCGCCGGGCGGGGTTTCGGTTCCTACGACCTGTACCTGTCGATGCCGTGCGCGCTGTGGCCGGTCACCGATCCGGACCGCTACACCGGGCCGTGGAACCGGTCGACCGCGGCGCCCGTGCTGCTGCTCTCGAACGGCCGGGGCGACCCGGAAACCCCGCACCAGGGCGCACAACGCACCGAGCGCCTGCTCGCCGACGCGCGGCTGCTCACACTCGACGCCTACGGCCACGGCACCCGTGGCAGGAGCGCGTGCATCGACACGGCGCTGGAGCGCTACCTCGCCGACGGCGTGATGCCCCCGCGCGGCACGGTGTGCTCGCCGGATCACGGGCCGTTCGACCGGTAGCCGGAATGGCGAACTCGCGTGATCAGCAGGAGGGCTCGTGTGTCCGGATGGAGATCTCGCGTGTTCAGGAGGCGGGGGGGGGGGCGGGCGGGGGGGGGGTGGGGCCCCCCCCCCGGGGGGTGGTGTGGCCGCCCCCGGTGTGGGGGGGGGTGTTGTAGTGTGTGGGGGGCCCACTGGG
>NZ_JBHYIQ010000034.1:69269-74692 GCF_042739895.1 Amycolatopsis sp. NPDC059021 | reverse complement strand
CCGCGGGCTCCCCGCGGGCGCGGCGGGTGCGGCGGTGAGCGGGCGGGGGTCTGACGGCGCGCGGGGGCGCGCGCGCGTGCTGCGGGCCCCCCCCCCCCCGCGGTGGGATCGGTGAGCCAGCCCGTGTAGTCGGCGGGATTGACGAAGAGGTGGGCGAACCGATGGGCGACCTCGGGAAGGGCTTGCCCGGCTTCGAGCGTTTCGAGGAGGTGATCCGGCGGTGGGCCCTGCTCCAGCAGGTCGTTGGTGAACCGCGTCGAATAGCGAGCCCGGTCCCAGTACCGCGCGAACGCGCGACGCATGAACTCCTCGTCGAAGGGCCGGTCGCCCTGCTCGAGGATCGCCTCCTCATACGACCGGGCCGCGTGCGCGGCCATGTTGGCGCCCTGTCCGGCCACCGGATCGTTCGTGACCGCTGTGTCGCCCATCGCGAGCACCTTCGCCCCGGAGGGCAACGTCCCGACCGGCTGCCGCACCACCGGCAGGACGCGCCCGCGCAGCGCGTCGAGCGGGCGGCTCGGCCGCGCGTCTTCGAGAATCCCGGCGAGCCAAGGGAAGTAGGTACGCAGCAGGTTTCGCGCGCGCTCGAAATGCTGCTCGGTGTCGGTTACCTCGTCCCAGCAGTCGAGCGGGCCGCCGGGGAAACCGAAGAACCCCACGCCGTAGACGGGCCCGTCGACCGACCACACCGGCAGTCCGAAGAACTCCCCCGCGTCGGAGAGGGCGACGCTGAGGCCGGAGGAGATCGCGGGCAGGGGCTCGTCTCCGGCGGATTTGACGTACAGGATGCCGATCGAGCGCTGAGGCTCGGAGTAAGGCGAAAGGATCTCGTTGCGCGGGAACAGGGCGTCGAACTGCGGACCCCGTCCGGCGGCGACGAGGAGGAGGTCGAACTCCCTCGCGTAGTCGTCGAGATCCTCCGGGCCGACCCGGCGTTCCCGGATTTCCCCGCCCTGCCGGGCGAATTCGGCCATCCACTCCGACACCTTGACCCGCTGGTCCACCGACTGCGCCGGCTGGTCGAGCGGCGCGCGCCAGGCGATCGCGGGTTTGCCCGCACCCGGTTCCCCTGCCGTGCAGAAGGCCACCTCGCCGATCTCCGGCGCGTGCGCGTCCCAGAAGTTGATGCCGAGTTCCCGTTCCCGGGTCAGCGCCGGATGGAACAGGCACTGATTGGAAATCAGCCTGCCACCGCGCACGGCTTCGGCCGACCGCTCCGTTACGATCGTGACCTCGTATCCGTGCCGTCGCAGGCCCAGCCCCAGTACCAGCCCGGCCTGCCCCGCCCCGACGATGCCGATCCGCCGCATGCCCTCCCCTTTCCCCGTACGGAAAAGGGTGCCCGACGCGGCGATCGTGGTCTAGTCCACCAGGGCTTGATACACCAACTGGCGCAACTGCGGCCGGATCGCGTAGGTGCTGGAGGGCAGCAACTGGGTGTAGAACTCGACGGTCAGGTCCTCGTCGTGGTCGACCCAGAACGCGGTCGACGCGGCACCGCCCCACGCGATTTCCCCGGCGCTGGAGAGCGTCTTCGCCTTCACCGGGTCTTCGAGCACGGAGAACCCGAGGCCAAAACCGTGACCGTGCATGGGTGATTCGGCGAACACCGGCCGCCCGAACTCCTCCAGATCCGCCCGTCCCGGCAGGTGATTGCTCGCCATCAGGTCGACCGTGCGCGGGCCCAGCAGCCGGACGCCGTCGAGTTCGCCGCGGCGCACGAGCATCTGGGTGAAGCGGCGGTAGTCCCCCGCGGTCGACACCAGGCCGCCACCACCGGACAGGCTGTCCGGCCGCGACCGGGCCCAGCCGTCGAACGCGGGAGCGGGGACGATCTGCCCGGTGCCAGGGCGCGGGGTGTAGATCGTCGCGACGCGATCGGCGTCCTCGGTGAAGAAGCCGGTGTCGGTCATGCCGAGCGGGCCGAAGATCCGCTCGGCGAAGAACTCGTCGAGCGGTTTGCCGGAAAGGATCTCGACGAGCCGGCCCAGCACGTCGGTGGCCACCGAGTAGTTCCATTCGCTGCCAGGCTGGAAGACGAGCGGGAGCGCGGCCCACCGCCGGACGCATTCGGCGAGGTCGGCACCGGCGGGCATCCCCCGCTCGAACCCGGCCTCGCGGTAGATCGCGTCGACCGGATGCGAGTGCATGAAGCCGTAGGTCAGCCCGGCGGTGTGGGTGAGCAGATGCCACAGCCGGATCGGCTCGGTCGCCGGTTCGGTCACCGGGCGCAGCGCCGACCCCTTGACGTAGACGCGCGGCTCGGCGAACTCCGGGAGCCACCGCGCGATCGGGTCGGTGAGGTCGATCAGGCCCTCTTCGACGAGCATCATCGCGGCGACCGAGGTGACCGGCTTCGTCATCGAGAAGACGCGCCACAGGGTGTCCGTCTCGACCGGCGCGTCCGTTTCGACGTCACGCTTACCGTACGCGGAAAGATGCGCGACGCGGCCATGCCTGCTCACCACAGCCAGGAATCCGGGCAGCAGGCCCTTGTCGACATACCGGGCGAAATGCCGGTCGATCCGCTTCAGCCGCTCCGCGTCGAAGCCGGCTTCGGCCGGATCGACGTCCACCTTCAGCTCACCCGTCATGGCGTGAGATTACGCGTTCTGCTCCCGCGCGCGCTCGGCCGCTTTTTCCTCGCGCCAGGCCTCGTCGTTCTTCCCGATCCGCCAGTACCCGGAGATCGACAACAGGTCACGCCGGACACCGCGCTCGTCGAGCAGGTACCGCCGCAGCTCCCGGACGAACCCGGCCTCGCCGTGCACGAAGGCCTGGACGACCCCGTCCCGCCACGGCAAAGCGCGGACCGCGGCGGCGACGTCACCGCCGGAGCTGCGGTGCAGCCAGGTGATCTGCGCGTCGGCCTTGGTGACGAGCGACTGCTCCTCAGCGGCGTCCTCGACCAGGATCACCGCGTGCGCCGGCACCCCGGCGGGCAGGGCCTCCAGCGACGCGGCGATGGCGGGCAGAGCGCTCTCGTCGCCCGCGAGCAGGTGCCAGTCCGCCTCCGGGCCCGGCGCGTACGCCCCGCCGGGCCCGGAGATCAGCAGCTCGTCGCCGGGTTTCGCCCGTGCGGCCCACGGCCCGGCGATGCCTTCATCGCCGTGGTGCACGAAGTCGAAGACGAGTTCCCCGGCCTGCGGGTCGTAGGCGCGCACCGTGTAGGAACGCATCCGCGGCCAGTGCTCGCGCGGCAGTTCGGCCCGGACCGTCCGGATGTCGAACGGCTCCGGGTAGGTCACCCCCGGCACCTTGAAGATGACCTTGACGTAGGCGTCGGTGAACGCGTTGGGCTCGAAGTCCCGCAGGCCGTCCCCGCCGGCCACGATGCGGATCATGTGCGGGGTCAGCCGTTCGGTGCGCAGCACCTCCAGCCGCGCCGCCGGACGTCCGCCCCTTGCTGGTGCCTCGGCCATACGCCCTCCTCCACCGGACAATTCACCCGGACGTCTCAATGATAAGGCTAACCTTACTCCCGACTTCTCACCGTACGCGCTCGCTCCCGGATCCGGCCACTCCGTTTTTTGCCGCCGAGTTCGGCCAGCAATTCCAGGAAGCCGTCCCGCACCCGGCCACGGAATCCGGCGAAGAACCGGTTGGCCAGCGGCACGGCCCACGCGCCCCGCTCCGCGACGTTCAGCACCCGATGACGGACCAGCGCGCCCGCGGGATGATCTTCGACCGCGTATTCGCCGCGGTACCACCAGCCACCCTGCGCGGCGAGCGTCCGGCGCTCCGGATCGACTTCGAGGCGCATCGGATATTCGCCGCCGCGCAGGCGTCGTTCGAGTCGCGCGAACACCTCCGGCGCCGGGGCGCCGACCACCCCGGACACCTCGGCCAGCGGCTTCATCCCGCCTGCGCCGCGGGATCGGAGACGCGGGTGTTCTGGAACGAAGCGATGCGCCATCCGTTGTCCTGTCGCACCAGGACGGTGGTCACGGTCGATTCGCGCCCCGGGTCGGTCCGCGCCGCGCCGGACACCGAGGAACCACCGCCCATGACGGCGATCGCGACGTCGGGGCGCACGAACCGCACCTTGGCCGTGCCCGGCGCGCCGGTGAGTCTCGACCCCTTCAACGGTCCCTCGAACAGCGCGCGGTGCGCGCTTTCGATCATCGCGCGACCGGGCATGTTCATCCCGAAGAAGGTCACGTAGTCCGCGTCCTCGGTGAACAACGCGCCATACGCCGTCGCGTCACCCGCGTTCCAGGCGTCGACGAGGCGGGCGAGCACCTCGTGCACGGCGGCTTCCTCGGACACGGCTTGCCGCAGATCGGTCATGGTCAGCTCCTTCACGAACGTCGTTCGTTTGACGAACACAGTTCTAATGACGAACGGCGTTCGTGTCAAGTACAGTGTTCGCGAACCCTGGAGGTGACCGAGTGACCGTTCCACCCCCGCCGTGGCGCAACCGGCCGCGGCGACGTGCCGCCAAACCCGCGCTGTCCCAGGAGCTGATCGTCAAGACGGCGCTGGACATCCTGGCGGCCGAGGGCATCTCCGCGGTGACGATGCGCCGCGTGGCCCAGGCCCTGGAAACTGGGCCGGCCTCGCTGTACGCGCATGTCGCGAACAAGGAGGAGCTCGACGAGCTGATGCTCGACAGCGTCCTGAGCGATCTGCCGCTGCCGGAACCGGATCCGGCGCGCTGGGCCGGGCAGGTCAAGGAACTGCTCGGGCACCAGGTCCGCGCGATGACGGCGTACCCGGGGATCGCGCGGGTCGCGTGGAGCATCGCGATCCCGGTCAGCCCGAACATGCTGCGGCACGGGGAAACCATGCTCGCACTGCTGCGCGCGGGCGGCCTCGATCTCAAGCAGGCGACCTACGCCGCGGACTCGTTGTCGCTCTACGCCAAGGCGTACGCCTATGAGGCGAGCAGCTGGACGTGGGGCGATTTCGACCAGAAGGACATGGCCGAGCGCAGCGAGCAGATGGAGGCGTACCTGCAATCACTGCCGCCGGCGATGTTCCCGAACACCTTGCGGATCGGGGAGTTCTTCAACGCCGACACAGCGGGCGAGCGATTCGAGTTCGCGCTGGACATGTTCCTCGCCGGCCTGAAAGCCCTGGCGGCCAAGAACTCGTGAGCGTCACACGGTCGGCGCAGCCGTCCACCCACTGCGAGGCACATCGAAAGTGATGAAGGGGTCCTCCACCGCGCCCAGCGCACCGAAGGACCCCTTGAGGGCACCGAAGTCCACAAAGGACAACCGGGCAAGCCGTTGTGATGCTGTGAAGGACCCCTTGAGGGCGTCCGACGAGCACTGGACAGTGCACCCTTTAGGGCTTCGCGTGGTGGCATGGACTGTCGGGGGGGCGGGGGCGGGGGGGGGGTGGGGAGGTCGGCGGGAGTGGTGGGGCAAGGCGCGGGCGCGGGCGCGCTGACCCCGAGGCCCAGGGGGCGCCCCCCC
>NZ_JBHYIQ010000034.1:52865-69259 GCF_042739895.1 Amycolatopsis sp. NPDC059021 | reverse complement strand
CCGTTGGGGACGTTGATCGTCTCGAACGGAGCGTTCGCGACAAGGCCGGGCGGCCGACCGGATCCAGCCTGACCGTCCGGAACGCCCCTGAGTTTTCAGGGAAGCAGGACGATCTTGCCTCGCGTGTGCCGCCGCTCCAGCTCGCGGTAGGCGTCTCGCACGTCGGCGAGCGGGTACGCCTTCGCGATCGGGATCTCCAGCAAACCCTTGTCCAGCAACGCCGCCAGCTCCGCGAGGACCCCGGCCTCCGCCGCGTCGATGTTGCCTTCCCGCTTCACGCCGTACTTCTCGGCCGCCGCGAAGTCGATCACCGTGTCGATCCGGTCGGTGTGCACGCCGAGCTTCAACGCCAGGTCCACATAGCCCGAACCGAACGTGTCCACGAACGCGTCGACCTTGCCGCCGGACGCCTCCTTGATCCGCTCCTCGACACCTTCCCCGTAGGCGACGGGAACGACGTCGTGCTGGGCGAGCCACGCGTGGTTGCCCGCACCGGCGAGGCCGATCACCCGGGCACCGGCCAGTTTCGCCAGCTGCACGGTGATCGAACCGACCCCGCCCGCCGCACCGGAAACCACGACGGTCTCCCCTTCGCGCGGCGAAACCGCGCGCACCGCCGCGTACGCGGTGGTCCCGGCGACGAACAGCGCGCCGGCGACCTCCCACGGCACCCCGGCGGGCTTCGGCGTCAGGTTTTCCGCCTCCACCACGACGTACCGGGCCTGGCTCGATCGCGAGTGCACGAAGCCGATGACCTCGTCGCCCACCGCGACCCCGTCGGCGCCCTCGCCCAGTTCGGCCACGACCCCGGCGAGGTCGCTCCCCTGTCCGGACGGGAACGTCGCGGGCCACTGCTCGGCGAAGACGCCCTCGCGGATGTACGCCTCACCCGGGTTGATCCCGGCCGCCCGTACCTCGACGAGCACCTGCCCCGCACCGGGCACCGGCCGCGGCACGTCCTCCACGCGCAACACGTCGATCCCGCCGTACCCGTCGAACCTCACTGCCTGTGGCATACCCCTGCTCCCTCTTTCGTTCGTTGCCCGGCGCCAACAACGAACCCGCGGGATTTATGCCCGGCGCGGCGAACTCAGCCGACGAGCCTGCGGACGACACCGTCGGCGAGCAGCCGCCCCTGGTCGGTCAGCACGGCCCGGCGCCGACTGTCCAAAGCGGACTCGTCGAGCAGTCCCTCCGCCGCGGCGGCCCTGGCCTCGGCGAGCCCGCCGGCGTCCAGCGCGTCGAGCGGAAGTCCTTCCACGACACGGAGTTCGAGCATGACGCGTTCGAGATGCCGGTCGGCTTCGGTGAGCACCTCGCGCCCGGCCGCCGGGGAGTTCCCCTCCGCGAGCAGCGACGCGTACCGCGCGGGATGCTTGACGTTCCACCACCGCACCCCGCCGACGTGGCTGTGCGCGCCGGGACCCGCTCCCCACCAGTCGCCGCCCCGCCAGTAGCCGACGTTGTGCCGGCACCGCGCCGCCTCCGACGACGCCCAGTTCGACACCTCGTACCAGCGCAGCCCGGCCGACGCGAGCGTCGCGTCGATCAGTTCGTAGTACTCGGCGAGCGTGTCGTCGTCGGGTGCGGGCAGTTCCCCGCGCCGGACCCGGCGGGCCAGCGCGGTGCCCTCCTCGACGATCAGCGCGTACGCCGAGACGTGGTCGACCCCGGCGGCGAGCACGGCCTCCAGCGAAGCCCGGAGATCCTCTACGCGCTCCCCCGGCGTCCCGTAGATGACGTCCAGGTTCACGTGCTCGAACCCGGCTGCCCGCGCCTCCCCCGCCGCCGCGACCGGACGGCCGGGCGTGTGCACCCGGTCGAGCACCTGCAGCACGTGCCGCGCGGCGGACTGCATCCCGAGCGACACGCGTGTGTACCCGGCCTCGCGAATGCCCGCGAAGAACTCCGGCGACGTCGATTCCGGGTTCGATTCGGTGGTCACCTCGGCGCCGTCCGCGAGCCCGAAGGCGCCGCGGACGGCGTCGAGAACCGAAGCGAGACCGTCGGCACCGAGCAACGACGGCGTCCCACCGCCGACGAACACGGTGTCCGCGCGCGGCGGCGTGCCCAGCACCCGCGCCGCGAGGTCGAGTTCGCGCCGCAAGCCCTCCAGCCACGAACTCGGCGACGAGCCGGAGCCCAGCTCGCCCGCGGTGTAGGTGTTGAAATCGCAGTAGCCGCACCGGGTCGCGCAGAACGGGACGTGGACGTACACCCCGAACGGGCGAGTACCCAGTCCGTTCAGTGCGCTCGCGGGCAGGGCGGATTCGACCGGAGTGGTGGTTTCGGGCAGCAGCTGGGGCACACCCCAGTGTCCCTCACCCGGCCAGACCGCTCTCGGCCAGCCACTGCGGGTCGGGCGCGATCAGCTCGATCACGTCGACCAGCACGCCGTTGGGGTCGCGGACGAAGAAGTGCCGCTGCCCGTACACCTCGTCCACGAGCGGCTTGACGATCTCCGCCCCCGCCTCGCGCAGCCGCTTCTCCTCCGCTGCCGCGTCCTCGACGACGAAGCCGAACATCGCCCCGGACGGCTCCTGCCACCGGTACGGCTCCGGCGTCGACTCGTGCCCTCGCCGGATGAAGCTGATCTCGTAGCCGGGCGCGCCGACGTTGAGGCTCGAGAACCAGTCGAGCTCGACGGTGATCTCGAAGCCGAAGTACTCCCGGTAGTACCGCGTGGTCGCGGCGACGTCGTCGACCAGGACCCCCGCACCGAAACCCTTGACCTGCATCCTGATCTCCTCTTCACCGAATCACTATGGCTGTAGTACTCTAAACATAGTGGTTCGGATCGGGCAAGGAGGAATTAAGGTGCGGCAGAACTCCGAGCGGCGGACGGCGCTGACCGACGCCGCCGTCACCGTGCTCGCCAAGGTGGGCGCCCGCGGCCTCACCTATCGCGCGGTCGACGTCGAGGCGGACGTGCCACCGGGGACGACGTCGAACTACTTCCGCAACCGCGACCAGCTGCTGGTGGCGGCGGGCAAGCGGGTACACGAGCGGCTGTCCGCGCCAGCCGAGGTCATGACGAATCCCCGCGCGGAACTCCCGTCGAAGCATCGGCTGAGCGAACTGCTCGACGCGCTCGTCAGCAGGCTCACCATCGACCGCACCGTCTACCTGGCGCTGCTGGAACTCCGGCTCGAAGCGACCCGGCGCCCCGATCTCGCGAAGGCATTGACCCACACCGTGCGTGAAGGGTTCGACCTGAGCGTCGAGTTCCACGAGAGCGCCGGTCTGCCCGGCGGCCGTGACGCCGTCCTGTTGCTTTACCTCGCGTTGACCGGGCTCACCGTGGAACGGCTCACACTTCCCGGCGCCTTCGCGGACATCTCGGACAGCGACATCGTCGAAATGCTGGTGGAGCACACTTTTCGCAGGTCGTGAAGGTGCTCCCACTATTCGGGCACGGCTAGACCACATTGTGGGCACATGGCACTCTGAGCCGGTGACCCCCGCCGGTGTACTGCTCGTGGCCCGCCGCCACGTCGACCTCCTGCGGGTCGCCAGTGCCCTTTGCGGGCCCGCCGACTGACTCCCCGCCGCCACC
Source organism: Amycolatopsis sp. NPDC059021 (assembly GCF_042739895.1). Classification (NCBI taxonomy): domain Bacteria; kingdom Bacillati; phylum Actinomycetota; class Actinomycetes; order Pseudonocardiales; family Pseudonocardiaceae; genus Amycolatopsis; species Amycolatopsis sp. NPDC059021. Next base: position 65,703 of record NZ_JBHYIQ010000034.1, on the reverse strand, counting down.
ACAGCCACGAACTGGACAGCCGGCGCCGGGCGCGCCGCGCGACCTCCCGCGTTCACGGTGTGCCGGGTGCCACAACCCCGCCCACGGAGGACGCATCATGGCCTCGCCCACGCGTGAAACCCCGAGCAAGGCACGCGCCCCACGAGCCAGGCAGCGCCGCGGCGAAGGACAGTGGGCACTCGGGTACCGCGAGCCACTGAACCCGAACGAACGCTCCAAAAAGGACGACAACCCGCTCAACGTCCGGGCGCGGATCGAGAACATCTACGCGCACCGCGGGTTCGACGCGATCGACCCCGGCGATCTCCGCGGCCGGTTCCGCTGGTTCGGCCTCTACACCCAGCGCAAGCCCGGGATCGACGGCGGCCGCACGGCGACGCTGGAGCCGGAGGAGCTGGACGACCGTTACTTCATGCTGCGGGTCCGCCTCGACGGCGGCGTGCTGAGCACCGAACAGCTGTCCGTGCTCGGCGAAATCTCCCAGACCCACGCGCGTGACACGGCGGACATCACCGATCGCCAGAATATCCAGTACCACTGGATCCAGATCGAGGACGTCCCGACGATCTGGGACAAACTGGAAAAGGCGGGCATGACGACGATGGAGGCGTGCGGCGACAGCCCGCGCGTCATCCTCGGCTCGCCGGTCGCGGGGATCGCGGCCGACGAGATCATCGACGGCACTCCCGCGATCGAGGAGATCAAGCGCCGCTTCATCGGCGATCCCCGCTACGCCAACCTGCCGCGCAAGTTCAAGACCGCGGTGTCCGGGCTGCCGGACGTCGCGCACGAGATCCACGACGTCGCGTTCGTCGGCGTGAACCACCCCGAGCACGGTCCCGGTTTCGACGTCTGGGTCGGCGGCGGGCTGTCCACCAACCCGATGATCGGGCAGCGGCTCGGCGCCTGGGTGCCCCGCGACGAGGTGCCCGACGTCTGGGAAGGCGTCATCAGCGTCTTCCGCGACTACGGCTACCGGCGGCTGCGGGCACGGGCGCGCATCAAGTTCCTGGTGAAGGACTGGGGCGCCGCGAAGTTCCGCCAGGTGCTGGAGGACGAATACCTCAAGCGCAAGCTGATCGACGGCCCCGCGCCCGAGGTCCCGGCCGTCCCGATCGACCACGTCGGGGTGCACCGGCAGGTCGACGGCAAGTTCTACGTCGGCGCGGCGCCGGTCGCCGGACGCGTGTCCGGCGGCACGCTGCTGGCGGTCGCGAAGGCGGCCGAACGCGCCGGCTCGCAGCGCGTCCGCCTTACGCCGCAACAGAAACTCGTCGTGCTGGACGTCCCCGAGGCCGAGATCGGCGGGCTGCAGGCGGAACTCGCCGAACTGGGCCTGCAGAGCGATCCTTCGCCGTGGCGGCGCGGGGTGATGGCGTGCACCGGGCTGGAGTTCTGCAAGCTCGCGATCGTCGAGACGAAGGCCCGCGCGCAGCAACTGGTGGCCGAACTGGAAAGCCGCCTCGCGGACATCCAGGGCGAGCTGGACACACCGGTGAGCGTGCATCTCAACGGCTGCCCCAACTCCTGCGCCCGGGTGCAGACCGCCGACATCGGGCTCAAGGGCCAGATCGTCACCGACGACGACGGCAAGCAGGTCGAGGGCTTCCAGGTGCACCTGGGCGGCGGCCTCGGCCTCGACGCCGGATTCGGCCGGAAACTGCGTGGCCACAAGGTGACCGCCACCGAACTGACCGGCTACGTCGAGCGGGTGGTCCGGGCGTACATCGCCGGGCGCGAGCCGGGTGAGCGGTTCCCGCAATGGCTCCTGCGGGCCGACGAGAGCGTGTTGCAGTGAGCTCGGCCGAACGCGCCGCGCCGTTCTACTGCCCGTACTGCGGGGACGAGGACCTGCGGCCGGAAGAGAACGGTTCGTGGCTTTGTTCGGCCTGTAGAAGGCTTTTCTCCGTGAAGTTCCTGGGGCTCTCACTGCCGGAGGTATCGCAGCCATGACCGCTACAGCCGATTACCGCACGCTCGCCGAACGCGCCGCCAAGGAACTCGCCGAGGCGACCGCGGACGAGGCGTTGCGCTGGACGGTGGAGACGTTCGGGGACGATTTCATCGTGGCCTCGAACATGCAGGACGCGGTGCTGATCGACCTGGCGACCAAGGTCAAGTCCGATGTGGACGTTCTGTTCCTGGAGACCGGGTACCATTTCGCCGAGACGATCGGCACCCGTGACGCGGTGCAGACCGTCTACCCGGACGTGAGGATCGTGAACGCGCAGGCCGAGCAGAGCGTCGCGGAGCAGGACGCGGAATACGGGCCGAAACTGCACGACCGGGATCCGAACCAGTGCTGCCATCTGCGCAAGGTGGTGCCGCTGCGCAAGACGCTGTCGAACTACTCCGCGTGGGTCACCGGGGTACGGCGGGTGGACGCGCCGACGCGGGCGAACACCCCGATCGTCACCTGGGACGAGCGCAACGGGCTGGTGAAGGTCAACCCGATCGCGGCGTGGAGCGACGAGGAGTTCAACGGGTACATCCGCGAGCACGGGATCCTGGAGAACCCGCTGGTCTCGGCAGGCTACCTGTCGATCGGCTGCGCGCCGTGCACCGCGAAGGTCGCGCCGGGGCAGGACCCGCGCAGCGGCCGCTGGGCCGGGCAGTCCAAGACCGAGTGCGGCTTGCACGGCTGAGGAAGGGAAGCATGACGACGTTGGAGCCGGCGGCAACTCCGCCTTCTGGGGGAGACCCCCAGGCCCCCCTCGCTACGGACAACCTGGCCGCGCTGGAATCCGAGGCCATCCACATCTTCCGTGAGGTCGCAGGCGAATTCGACCGGCCGGTGATCCTGTTCTCCGGCGGCAAGGACTCGACCCTGCTGCTGCACCTGGCGATCAAGGCGTTCTGGCCTGCCCCGGTGCCGTTCCCGCTGCTGCACGTGGACACCGGGCACAACTTCGACGAGGTCATCGACTTCCGCGACCGCGTCGTCGAACAGCACGGCCTGCGGCTGGTGGTCGCGAAGGTCCAGGACTGGATCGACGACGGGCGGCTCGAGGAACGCGCGGACGGGATGCGCAATCCCTTGCAGACCACGCCGTTGCTCGACACGATCGCCGAGAACAAGTTCGACGCCGTGTTCGGCGGCGGCCGCCGCGACGAGGAACGTGCCAGGGCCAAGGAGCGGATCTTCTCGCTGCGCAACGCCTTCGGCCAGTGGGAGCCGCGTCGGCAGCGCCCGGAGCTGTGGAACCTCTACAACGGACGGCACCGCCCCGGCGAGCAGGTCCGCGTCTTCCCGCTGTCCAACTGGACTGAGGCCGACGTCTGGAACTACATCGCCCGCGAAAAGGTCGAACTGCCCTCGATCTACTACGCGCACCGCCGCGAGGTCTACCTGCGCGACGGCATGTTGCTGGCCGAAGGGCCGTGGGGCGGCCCCCGACCGGGTGAAGAGGTCAAGGAGCTGATGGTGCGCTACCGCACCGTCGGCGACGGCTCGTGCACCGGCGCGATCGAGTCCACGGCGTCCACTGTGGACGAGGTGATCGCCGAGGTGCAGGCCTCCCGGCTCACCGAACGCGGCGCGACCCGCGCCGACGACCGGATGTCGGAAGCGGCCATGGAAGACCGCAAGCGAGAGGGTTACTTCTGATGTCGAGCTTGCTGAGGCTTGCCACCGCCGGAAGTGTCGACGACGGCAAGTCCACTTTGGTCGGACGGCTGCTGTACGACACCAAGTCGGTGCTGGCCGACCAGCTGGACGCGGTCACCCGCGCCAGTGTCGACAAGGGACTGTCCACTCCGGACCTCTCGCTGCTGGTGGACGGCCTGCGCTCGGAGCGCGAGCAGGGCATCACCATCGACGTCGCCTACCGGTATTTCGCCACGCCCAAGCGGAGTTTCGTGCTCGCGGACACGCCGGGGCACGTGCAATACACCCGCAACACCGTCACCGGCGCCTCCACCGCGCAGCTGGCCGTGCTGCTCGTCGACGCGCGCAAGGGGGTCATCGAGCAGACCCGGCGCCACGCCGCCGTCCTCGCGCTGCTCGGCGTCCCGCAGCTCGTGCTGGCGGTCAACAAGATCGACCTCGTCGGCTACGACGAGGCCACGTTCACCGTGATCGCCGAGGAGTTCGCCCAGCACGCCGGATCGCTGGGCTACGCGCGCGGCAGTGTGCTGGCGATCCCGGTGTCGGCACTGGTGGGCGACAACGTCGCCGAGAAGTCCGGGAACACACCGTGGTACGCCGGGCCGACGCTGCTGGAGCATCTGGAAGACGTCCCGGTCGCGCCGGACCCGCACGACACGCCGTTCCGGTTCCCGGTGCAGTACGTGATCCGGCCGCGCACCGCCGAGTACCCGGACTACCGCGGTTACGCCGGCCAGATCGCGGCGGGCACCGTCCGCCCCGGTGACGAGATCGTCGTGCTCCCGCACGGGCTGCGCTCGCGGGTGGAGCGCATCGACACCGCCGACGGGCCGCTCGCCGAGGCGGGCGCCGGAACGTCGGTGACGCTGCTGCTCGCCGATGACCTCGACATCGCCCGCGGCGAACTCATCGCCGCCGCCGGGAACCCGCCCCGGGTGACCGACGAGATCACCGGAACCCTGTGCTGGCTGTCCACGAAGCCGCTCAAGCCCGGCGCGCGGGTGCTCATCAAGCACGGCACGCGAACCGTGCAAGCTCTCGCCGACGAGTTGCACGCCCGCTTCGACGAGCAGACCCTGTCCAGTGTGGACGCCCCGGAAACCCTGGAGCTCAACGACATCGGCCGGGTCACCCTCCGGCTGGCAGAGGAGATCGGGGTCGACGACTACGGCGACATCCCGCGCACCGGTGCGTTCCTGGTGATCGACCCGAAGGACGGCGACACCCTCGCCGCCGGCCTGGTCGGAGAGCGGTTCTCGTGACGCCGCCGCTGGTCGCCGTCGCGCACGGCAGTCGTGATCCCCGCTCGGCGGCGACCGTGCGGGCACTCGTCGACGTCGTGCGCGCACAGGCACCAGCCGTGGACGTCTATGAGTCCTTTTTGGACCTTTCGGAGCCGCCGGTCACGGCCGTGTTGCGGCGGCTGTACGACCAGGGCCACCGCGAAGCCGTCGTGGTCCCCCTGTTGCTGGGCAGCGCCTACCACGCGCGGGTCGACCTTCCCGCGCTCGTCGACGAGGTCACCACGGACCGCCCGGACTTCTCGGTGCGGGTCTCCGACGTCCTCGGCATCGACCCGGCGCTGGAAACCGTCGCGCTGGACCGGATCGCAGCGGCGGATCCGGCCGCGCCGGGCACCGGGATCGTGGTGAGCGGGGTCGGCTCGTCCAACGCGGGCGCGAACGCCGCCGTCGCGGATTTGGCCGCCCGATGGGAAAAGCGGCTCGGTGTCCCGGTGAGCGAGGCATTCGCCAGCGCGGCCCAGCCGGACATCCCCGCCGCCATCGCCCGGCTTCGTGCCCGCGGCACCCGCCGGATCGTCGTCGCGTCGTGGTTCCTCGCGCCAGGCCTGCTTCCCGATCGGATCGCCACCTTGGCCGATGCCGGGGAAGCCGCGTTCGTGGCCGGGCCACTGGGCCCCGACCCGCGCGTCGCGGAGGTCGTCCTGCACCGCTACGCCGCGGCCGTGCCGCAACCTGCCCGGCTTTCCTCCTGAGCAAACCACTTTCCGTATCAGTGGTCCGGACCATCCCGGGTCCTGAATCGGCTCATCGGTGAATCTTTTTCACATTTTCGTCACCGCTGTCGCATGTGAACCGTTTCTCCTTGACGGACTTGTTAACTTGCCGGTAACTCTCTAAGCGCTGCGCGGCTTCGTTTCTCCCCTCTCCCGGACCCCAGGTAGGTGGAACATGAAGACAGCCCTGCGCCTCACCCGTCCCCGTGTCGCGGCCGTCGTCACGGCGGCGCTCGTCCCGTTCATCGGTCTCGCCACCCCGGCTTCGGCGGCGACCAGCGTCAACTTCGACTGCGAAGCCAACGCGCCGGTCGTCGGCCCGCAGCACGTCAACCTCAAGCAGGACGCCACGGTCACCGCGCCCGCCACGGTGACGGCGGGCGGCGCGCTCGACGTCGTCATCGATCCCGCGCCGAACACCGTGCCCGGCGAAGTGAGCGGTTACAAGGTCAAGGAGATCAAGGACTTCGCGCTGAAGATCCCGATCCCGGCGAACTCGACCTTCGTCAGCGCCGACCTCGCGGGCGGCTCGGGCCTCGGCTCGACCCCGCCGAAGCTCACGGTGGCGAACGGGATGGCGACGCTCGCCTTCCCCGGCCCGATCGCGGGCGGCTCGACCTTCGAACTGCCGACCGTGACCGCGCATCTCAAGGCGGGCACGTCCGGCAAGATCGAGACCAAGCTGGCCGGGACGAGCTACCAGGACCCGGGCCTGACCTTCACCGCCGTGGTCAACCAGATCGTCGACATCTCCGCACCGACGGCCTGTTTCCCCAACCCGAGCCCGGTCTTCACCACGACGACCATCGGCTGACACAGTCCTTTGGGGCGTCCTGGAACCTTTTCGAGGACGCCCTAAAGGCGTGCGCACCGCCGGAATCCCGAGCAGGATGGCCACCATGGGGTATGAACTGGTTCAGGTGAACATCGGCAGGCTGCGCGCACCGCTCGACGACCCGTCCCTGAAAGGCTTCGTGGACGGCCTCGAACCGATCAACGCGCTGGCGGACGCCGCGCCCGGCTTCGTCTGGCGGCTGCAGACCGAGGACGGCGACGCGACCTCGGTCCGCGCGTTCGAGTGGGACGTCCACGACAGCGCGGGCGTGCTCATCAACATGTCCGTGTGGACGTCGGTGGAGACGCTCGCCGAGTTCGTGTACTCCCCCGGGCATCTGGCGGTCCTCAAGCGGCGCCGAGAGTGGTTCCATCCGGTCAAGGAGGCGTTCACCGCGTTGTGGTGGGTCCCGGCCGGGCAGCGGCCCACCCCCGCCGACGCGGAAGACCGCATCCGCCTGCTGCGGGCACACGGCCCGACCCCCGAGGCGTTCACGCTGCGGATCCACTTCCCGCCGCCGGGCTCCGCTGCCGAAGAGCCCGTGGAAGGGCGTCCCGACTGGCTGTGCCCCGCCTGATCGACGTCACACCGAACCCGGCGGGCGGATGTGCGAGGGTGTGACCATGGCTGACGAACTGGTGCACTACGACGTGGTAGGCGGCACGGCCACGATCACGCTCGACTCGCCGCACAACCGCAACGCCCTGTCCGCCCAGCTCCGGCGCGAGCTGAGCGCGTCGCTGGCGAAGGCGGCCGAGGACGACGGCGTGCGGGTCGTCGTGCTCACCCACACCGGGCCGGTGTTCTGCGCGGGCATGGATCTCAAGGAAGCCCGGGGTGCCGGGACCGGCGACCAGGGAGTCAACGAATTCCCGAAGATCCTCGACCAGCTGTGGACGAGCCCGAAGCCGGTCGTCGCGCGCCTGGCCGGTCCGGCCCGTGCCGGCGGCATCGGCATGGTCGCCGCCTGTGACATCGCCGTGGCCGTGGAGGACGCCACGTTCGCCTTCACCGAGGTCCGGATCGGCGTCGTGCCCGCGGTCATCTCGCTGACCGTGCTCCCCCGGCTCAACCCCCGCGCCGCCCACGAACTCTTCCTCACCGGCGACACCTTCGACGCACGGCGTGCCGCCGAGATCGGCCTGCTCAACTCCGCCGTCCCCGCCGACCAGTTGGACGCCGAGGTCACGCGGTTCGTCAAGGCGCTGGCTCTCGGCGGGCCGAAGGCGCTGGCACTGACGAAGGAACTGCTGAGCAAGCCGCGCCCGGCGACGCCGAGCGAGGGCTTCGAGGAGATGACCGCGTTCTCGGCGAGCCTGTTCGCCAGCGAAGAGGGTCAAGAGGGCATCCTCGCCTTCGCCCAGAAGCGCAAACCGAACTGGGTCCCCGAAGGCTGACGCGAACGCTCCGTTCGGGACGTTCAGCGTCCCCCACGGAGCGTTCGGGACATCACAGCTCAGGACTCGGTGACTACCACGGTGAGGCGGCCGGGGCCGAGTGCTCGTTGCGCGTCCGAGAGCACGCTGCGGATCGCGAGGTAGGACTTCGGGTCGGCGCTCCGCAACGCGTCGGAGCCCGGCCAGATCAGCACATGCTCGCCCGGCGGGAGCCAGGACAGGTCGGTCAGGCAGTCGTAGAGCGCGTCGAGGTTGTGCCCGAAATAGTCCGGAAAGGACAGTGCGACGGCGATCGCGGCGAGGGTGCCCGCCTTGTCGGCCGTCCGGCCGCCGTCGACGGTGTGCGGGAAGGCGCCGCGGGCGAAAGCGTTTTCCGCGGCGGCGCGCGCCTCGTGCTCGCTCATCGGGCCGGGTCCACGACGACGAACGAGGCGTAGTGGTCCTCGGTGTAGTACAGCTCCTTCGCCTGCCCGGTCACCAGCCTGCGCGGGCCGCGGTCCTGGCTGCCCGGCGTCTTCACGGTGTACTCGTGGTAGTACCCGGACTGCTTGCGCGGCAGCACCTTCTCGCGGTTTTCGAACACGACGTCGTCATTGCGCGGGTAGGGGTACGGCCCGCCCTTTTCGATGAGCTTCCACGTGTCCGCGGCCTGCGAGGGCAAGGCGGACAACGGTTTGACCGGCAGGCCGGTGTCGGTTCCTGGCAGTTTCGCGTTCGACGCGCCACTCTTCGCCGGGGCGCTCGCGGAAGAAGACGCCGGTGCCGACGACGAGCCGCTGAGCTGGCTCTTCACCAGCCAGCCCCCGAGCACCAGCACCAGGAGCCCGACCAGTGCGGCGGTGATCCGCCTTCGGTTGACCATGGTCGGTCAGCTTAGGAGGGGCCGGGACGATCATCGTCACGGGCCGGGCCGAACCGGCGGGCGAAGCGCTCGACCAGCTTGTCGATCACCCACGCCGCGCCGAGGCACAACGGCACCACGACGACCATGACCAGCACGAACTGCACCGGGAACGAGGCCTGCGCCAGCCACAGCTCGGCGCCGTCCCACCAGTCGGCCAGCCCTGAGAACACGAATGTGAGACTACGCGCGTCCGATGTCGCGCCGCCGCCAGGGGCGGTACGTTGCAGGCATGTTCGCCGTTTACGCCCAGGTTCCCAACGCCGAAAGCCCGCTGGACTCGCTCGTCGTCGGCGAGCGGCCGGAACCCGCCGTCGAGGACGGCTGGGTCCGGGTGCACGTCAAGGCCGCCAGCCTCAACATGCACGACCTGTGGACGCTGCGCGGGGTCGGGATCAAGCCGGACCAGTTCCCGATGATCCTCGGCTGCGACGGCGCGGGGACCCTCGACGACGGCAGCGAGGTCGTGATCCACTCGGTGATCAACGCGCCGGGCTGGCAGGGCGACGACACGCTCGACCCGAAGCGCACGCTGCTCACCGAGAAGTACCAGGGCACGTTCGCCGACCAGGTCGTCGTGCCGGCCCGCAACGTCGTGCCGAAGCCCGCCGGGCTTTCCTTCGCCGAGGCCGCCACGATGGGCACGGCCTGGCTCACCGCCTACCGGATGCTGTTCGTCAAGTCCGGGCTGCGTCCCGGCCAGACGATGCTCGTGCAGGGCGCCTCCGGCGGCGTGTCGACGGCGCTGGTGCAGCTCGGCAAGGCGGCCGGGATCCGGGTGTGGGTCACCGGCCGGACCGAGGCCAAGCGCGCGCTCGCGGTGGAACTCGGCGCACATCAGGCGTTCGAGTCCGGGGCGCGGCTGCCGGAGCGGGTCGACGCGGTGTTCGAGACCGTCGGCAAGGCGACCTGGTCGCATTCGGTGAAATCGCTCAAGCCGGGCGGGATCATCGTGGTCTCCGGGTCCACCAGCGGCCCGGACGCGCACGCCGAACTGCAGCGGGTCTTCTTCCTTCAGCTGCGAGTCGCCGGGTCGACCATGGGTACCCGTGACGAGCTGGCCGACCTGCTCAACTACCTCGAACTGACCGGTGTCCGCCCGCAGATCGGCAGCGAGCTGCCCTTCGGCGAGGCCGCCAAGGGATTCCAGGCCATGCTCGACGGCGACACCGCCGGAAAGATCGTCTTCACGCGCTGAATCACGGGCAACAGGCTGCCCGCCGCGGTCGAGATTTATCCACGTACTCCGGTTCGAAACCCGTTTGTTACCACCGGAAATCCACCGGAACTCGACCCTGCCTGGTTAACCTGGAGGCATGACCGCGACGAAGCGGCCCGCACCGGCTGGACCGGGCGGCCGGCCCAGCACCGATCCGGACCCGGTCCGGGTCTCCTTCCGGCGCTACGCCGGCGTCCGGACCCGGGTTCTGGAGGTCGGCCCGCCCGCCGCCGAACCGGCCCAGCCGGCACGCCGATCGCTCGGGCGGCGCTCGGGCCCGCGGGCCGTCCCGCGGCCGACGGCACCGCGTCTGGTGCTCCTGCACGGCTACTGCGACAGCGCGGACACGTGGCGCCCGGTGCTGGCCGAGCTCGCCGCCGCGGGCATCCCCGCGATCGCGGTCGACCTCCCCGGTTTCGGTGACGCGCAGCCGTTGCGTCCCGGCCCGATCCTGCCGCAGCTCGACGCGTTCACCACGGCCGTCATCCGGGAGCAGGCCGTGCTCGGCTCGGTGGTGCTCGCGGGCAACTCGCTCGGCGGGACGATGAGCCTGCGCGCGGCGCAGCAACCCCGGCTCCCGATCTCGGGCGTCGTTTCCATCGCGGCGCCCGGTTTCGCCGATTCGTGGCTGGTCCGCACGGTCGGCCGTTACCCGCTGCCGCTGCGCCTGTACTCTTCGCTCCCCTTGCCAGTGCCGGGATTCCTGGTCCGCAAGGTCGCCGAGCAGGTCGTCCCCCGGCTGCTCTACGCCGACGCGGGCGCCGCCGACGAGTTCCAGGTCCGCCGGTTCACCTCGCTGTTCCCGGACTACCGCGCCACCACCGCCCGGCTCGACCAGGCCAGGCAGCTGGTCGCCGAACTCGCCGACGCCTACCGGCTCGACAAGGTACGCGTTCCGTTGCTGGTCGTGGCCTGCGGTAAGGACAAGCTGGTCACCGCCCGCTCCGGACGTCAGCTGCACACCCTCGTCCCGCACAGCAGGCTGCTGGTGCGCGAGGACTGGGGCCACTGCCCGCAGCTGGACGACCCGCCCGAGATCGCCGAGTTGCTGAACTTCTTCGCCGCCGGAGCTGTGCGCACGACGCGGGCGAAACGCGCCGAGACGCCGCCGGAAGCGCGCGAGGGCAGCGCGGTCAGCTGAAAATCCCCAGCCGTCACCTGATCGGGTGCGGGTCCCGGGCGACATACAGTACGGTGCCGCGTTGAGCCCGTACCCCGGGCTCCCTCGCACAACCGTTTTGGGAGACAGTGATGTCCGCTCCACAGAGCTTCGGTTCGGGCTCCGGGATTTTCCGGCGCAAGCCGATCGACCAGATCGACAACACGGGCGAGGGCGGTGGACTTCAACGCACTCTCGGCCTGTGGCAGCTGACGGCGATCGGTGTCGGCGGCATCATCGGCGCGGGCATCTTCTCCCTCGCGGGCGCGGTGGCCAACAAGACCGCCGGGCCCGCGGTGCTCATCTCGTTCCTCATCGCGGGCATCGCGAGTGCCGCGGCGGCGTTCTCCTACGCCGAATTCGCCGGGCTCATCCCGAAGGCCGGTTCGGCCTACACCTACGGCTACGCGGTACTGGGTGAGGTGGTCGGCTGGTTCATCGGCTGGGACCTGCTGCTCGAGTACACCGCGATCGTGTCCGTGGTGGCGATCGGCATCTCGGGCTACTTCAACGACCTGCTCGGGTTCCTGCACGTCAAGCTGCCGCTGTGGATGTCCGGCGCGCCCGGCAGCGAGAAGGTCGGCGAAGTCGCGCCCGGCTCGTACAAGGTGAACCTGTTCGCGGTGCTGCTGTGCCTGCTGATCGCGTTCATCCTCAACCAGGGCATGAAGAGCGCGGCGCGGTTCGAGACGCTGCTGGTGTACCTGAAGGTCGCGCTGGTGGTCCTGGTCGTGGTGGTCGGCGCGTTCCACATCAACAGCGGCAACTACGCCGACTTCTTCCCGTTCGGCCTGTCCGGCGCGTTCACCGGCGCGGCGACGGTGTTCTTCGCGGTGTTCGGCTACGACGCGATGTCGACCGCGGCCGAGGAATCCCGCGACTCCCAGAAGCACATGCCGAAGGCGATCATCTACTCCCTCGCCATCTCGATGGTGCTCTACGTGCTGGCCTGCCTGGTGCTCACCGGCATGGTGAACTACAAGGACATCAGCGCCGAGGCCGCGTTCTCCGCGGCGTTCAAGAGCATCGGCATGCCTTGGCTGGGCGCGGTCATCGCGGTCGGCGCGATCCTCGGCATCCTCACCGTGCTGTTCACCTTCCTCATGGGCGCCAGCCGCGTCGGCTACGCGATGAGCAACGACGGGCTGCTGCCCAAGTGGTTCGGCAAGGCGCATCCGGTGCGCAAGGTGCCGAGCCGGATGACCTGGGTGCTCGGGGTCGCTTCGGCGGTCATCGCCGGGTTCCTGCCGATCGGCGAGGCCGCGGAGCTGACCAACATCGGCATCCTGCTCGCGTTCATCGTCGTCTGCATCGCGGTGATCGTGCTGCGCTACAAGCGGCCCGACCTGCCCCGCACGTTCAAGACGCCGGGCATGCCGGTGGTGCCGGTCATCGGGGTCGTGTTCTCGATCTGGCTCATCACGTTCCTGCAGCCGGAGACCTGGCTGCGGTTCGCGATCTGGTTCGTCATCGGCATGGTGATCTACTTCGCCTACGGCCGCCGCCGCTCGGTGCTCAACAAGCCCGGCGCGGCGCCGGAAACCACCGCCGCGGAGTAACCCGGCACGACGAAAGCGGGGCGGTGGCGGGCCGGGGCGGGCCCCCGGGTGGGGGTCGGCAAAGGCGTTGGCGCCGCCCGGGGGGTTTTCCCCCCCCCCCGGGAAGCCCGGGGGGCGCCCGGCGGGGCGCGGCGCGCCCAACCC